>NZ_JBIUXX010000003.1:61471-61737 GCF_044744235.1 Pseudomonas sp. NPDC087346 | reverse complement strand
TCGACTGACATTGCGCTATCGCGAGCAGGCTCACTCCTACAGGTTTTGCGGGTGTCGTTAAAATCCGGGTACACCCTCAATCTCTGTGGGAGCTGGCTTGCCAGCGATGGGGCCAGCACTTTCGACATCGTTGTCGACTGACATTGCGCTATCGCGAGCAGGCTCACTCCTACAGGTTTTGCGGGTGTCGTTAAAATCCGGGTACACCCTCAATCTCTGTGGGAGCTGGCCTGCCAGCGATGCGGTCGGTACTTTCGACATCGTTG
>NZ_JBIUXX010000003.1:57530-61375 GCF_044744235.1 Pseudomonas sp. NPDC087346 | reverse complement strand
CGTGTCGACTGACATTGCGCTATCGCGAGCAGGCTCACTCCTACAGGTTTTGCGGGTGTCCTGAAAATCCGGGTACACCCTCAATCCCTGTGGGAGCGGGCTTGCCAGCGATGGGGCCGGCACTTTCGACATCGTTGTCGACTGACATTGCGCTATCGCGAGCAGGCTCACTCCTACAGGTTTTGCGGGTGTCCTGAAAATCCGGGTACACCCTCAATCCCTGTGGGAGCTGGCCTGCCAGCGATGGGGCCAGCACTTTCGACATCGTTGTCGACTGACATTGCGCAATCGCGAGCAGGCTCACTCCTACAGTTGCGGAGATTGTGTAGACCCCACAAAACCTGTGGGAGTGAGCCTGCTCGCGATGAACGATGACGCGGTGTCGAGCTGGCACTTACAATGCCCGCACTCTCAAGCACCGGCCCGCCCATGGACATTGACCTCGCTCGCACCTTTCTGGAAATCGTCCGCCACGGCAGTCTCGCGGCGGCTGCCGAGAAGTTGTTCGTCACGCAAACCGCTATCACCGCCCGGGTGCAGAAACTCGAAAGCCAGTTGGGCAGCACGCTGTTCGTGCGCAATCGGGCCGGCGCACGTTTGACGCCCAATGGCGAAGCGTTCGTGGTCTACGCCAACCAACTGGTGCAAACCTGGGAAGCCGCGCGCCGTGACTTGCCACTGCCCGAGGGTTACCACAACGTGCTGCACATCGGTGGCGAAGTCAGCCTGTGCAATCCGTTGATGCTCAGTTGGGCCGCCGAACTGCGCGAAAAAATTCCCGGCCATGCCCTACGCATGGAAATCCGCGACGGCGAAAACCTGCTACGCCAATTGGAACTCGGCGTGCTCGACGCAGCCCTGGTCTATCAACCGGAATACTGGCCCGGTCTGCAAGTCGAGCAAGTGCTGGAAGAAAAGCTGATTCTGGTGCGCACACCCGGTCGCCCCGATCCTTACGTTTACATCGACTGGGGCCCGGACTTCCGCCGTCAGCACGACGCCGCCCTGCCGGAAAAAGCCAAGGCTGCGCTGAGCTTCAATCTCGGCCCGCTGGCGCTGCAATACATCCTCGAAAACGGCGGCAGCGGCTACTTCCGCACCCGCGTCGTGCGCAGCTTTCTCGAGACTGGAGCATTGGAGCCGGTGACCAAAGCCCCGGAATTCGGCTATCCGACTTATCTGGTGTACTCCCGCGACCGCGACTCGGCGACGCTGCAACAAGCCTTCGACCTGCTGCGCCAGGTGATCGAGACCGATGACGACTGGTCACAACGCTGGAACCCGTTGAGCTGAATCAACCTGAAGCGGCCAATTTGCAACCGATCATGGCGCTTGTGACCTCTAGGTTCGACCCGCACAAATCGCCGGATCGGCTACTCTGCCGGGTATAACAACAATACCCACAGGTGAGCGCATTGAGGCAGACCACCGAGGCATTCCGCAGCCGTTATCGTGCGGCGATTCATCCCTTTTACAACCCGTGGCTACATGGCGCATTCGTGCTGCTGTTCGGCGTCCTGGCCATTGCTGCGTTCTGGAGCAGCGTGCAGCAAGTACGGCTGCTGGAATGGCTGACGGTGCCGCTGACCCTGTTGTTTTTCAACTTCGGGGTTTACGTGGTGCACCGCCATCTCGGGCATCACAAGAAAAGCTACGCCAAGCTGTTTTACGCCCGCCATGCCGGCGACCATCACAGCTTCTTCACCCCCGGCCACATGACCTACGACGGCGCTCGCGACTGGCGGGTGATTCTGTTCCCGGCGTGGCTGATCGTTCTGCACACGCTGGTGATCACCCTGCCGCTGTGGTGGCTGTTTGCGCAGGTCAGCGCCAACGTCGCCGGGCTGTTCGGCGGTTGCATGGTCTTGGGTTATCTGAGCTACGAAGTGTTCCATGCCTTTGAACATCTGCCGCCGCGAAACCCGCTGACGCGCCTGCCATGGGTTCGCCAGATGCGCCGTCTGCACGAATTGCATCACCGTCGCGAGCGCATGCAGGAGCGCAATTTCAATATCGTCTTTCCGCTGATGGACTACCTGTTCGGCACTCTTTACTGGGAGCCGGAACTCGCCCCTTTGACCCCATCGAGTACCACCATGACCCGCATGCAGCACCAGATCGATATCGCCGGCGAACCGATTGCCGTGCTCGCCTATGCCGCCAGCGTCAACTACTGGCCCGAATGGCATCCCTCGTCGCTGAAAATTATCGGCCCGCAAGGCCCGCTGCACGCTGGATCGCGTTTCGAGGAGGACATTCATGCCGGTGGCCGTGCGGGGCATTTGAGCTGGGAAGTCACTGAATACCTGCCCGGTCGGCGCTGGTGTGCGCGGGCTCAGGGTGATCACGGTCTGTCGTTGCTGCTGACCTACCAATGTGCGGCCGAGGGTAACGGCACGCGATTTGTACGAACCCTGGATTATCAGTTCGCCGGGCTGGGCATGCGCATCGCCAACAAGCTTCTGTTGAAACGCCGTATCGACCGCGAGTCCGCCGCCTCGATGCTGGCCCTGCGCGACATGGCGGTCAGGCATCTGACACCGTCGAGCGTCAACGCATGAGGTTGCGTCATTGGCTGTTACTGCTGCTAATCGTGATTGCCGCGTTTCTGCTGCTGATGCCGACCAAAGTCGAGCCAGTTGCGTGGACGCCCTCGCCCGCGCCATCCCTCAGCGAAGGTGTCTACACCGAGAACCAACGACTCAAAGGCACGACCCAGGTTGGCCCCGGTGACATCGAAGGCCCGGAAGCGCTGTTGCTGGAAAATGAGTTTCTGCTGACCGGACTGCATGACGGCCGACTGTTGCGCACCAGTCTTGATGGCAAGGAGCGCAAAGTCCTCGCTGACACTGGCGGCCGACCGCTGGGGCTGGCGCGCCATCCCAACGGCTTGCTGGTGATTGCCGACGGCGTCAAAGGCTTGCTGTCGCTGGATGCGCAAGGCCGGTTGATCGCATTGGCGACCGAGGCCAATGGCACGCCGTTCGGTTTTACCGATGACGTGGCCATCGACAAGTCCGGGCATTACGCCTATTTCAGCGACGCCACCAGCCGCTGGGGCTACGGCCATGACGGCGAGGCGATCATTGAGCATGGCGGCGACGGTCGCCTGCTGCGCTACGACTTCCAGACCGGTAAAACCAGCGTGTTATTGGACAAACTGGAGTTCGCCAACGGCGTGACCCTCGGGCCGGATGATGCCTATGTGCTGGTCAACGAAACCGGCGCTTATCGCATCAGTCGCTACTGGCTGAGCGGACCCAAGGCTGGCACCCATGACCTGTTTATCGACAACCTGCCGGGGCTGCCGGACAACCTTGCGTTCAATGGCCATGACCGCTTTTGGGTGGCGTTGTACACGCCGCGCAATTCGCTGCTGGATCGCACCGCCGGGCATCCTTTTATTCGCAAGATGATCGTGCGAGCGATGATGGTGCTGCCGAAACCGGTGGAGAAGCGCGGGTTTGTCTTGGGGCTGGATCTGGATGGCAAGGTTGTTGCGAATTTACAGGACAGCAGTGAGGGCAATTATTCGCCGATTACCACGGTGCGTGAGTACGGCGACTGGTTGTATTTCGGGTCGCTGAAGGCTACGCATATGGCGCGGCTGCCGTTGGCTGAGGCGCTGAAGTGAGCCAGTTGGATTTTCACTGAGTTGACTGACCTCTTCGCTAGCAGGCTAGCTCCCACAGTTGGAATGCATTATCCCCAGAGAGCCTGCTCCACATTTGGAATGCATTATCCCCAGAGAGCCTGCTCCACATTTGGAATGCATTATCCCCAGAGAGCCGGCTCCATATTTGGAATGCAATCCCCAGAAAGCCGGCTCCATATTTAGAATGCAT
>NZ_JBIUXX010000003.1:49483-57432 GCF_044744235.1 Pseudomonas sp. NPDC087346 | reverse complement strand
ATTATCCCCAGAAAGCCGGCTCCATATTTGGAATGCAATCCCCAGAGAGCCGGCTCCATATTTGGAATGCATTCCCCAGAGAGCCGCCTCCATATTTAGAATGCATTATCCCCAGAAAGCCGGCTCCATATTTGGAATGCAATCCCCAGAGAGCCGGCTCCATATTTGGAATGCATTCCCCAGAGAGCCGCCTCCATATTTGGAATGCATTCCCCAGAGAGCCGGCTCCATATTTGGAATGCAACCCCCAGAGAGCCGGTTCCATACTTGGAATGCAATCCCCAGAGAGCCGGCTCCATACTTGGAATGCAATCCCCAGAGAGCCGGCTCCATATTTGGAATGCAATCCCCAGAGAGCCGGCTCCATATTTAGAATGCATTACCCCCAGAGAGCCGGCTCCATATTTGGAATGCAATCCCCAGAGAGCCGGCTCCATATTTAGAATGCATTATCCCCAGAGAACCGGCTCCATATTTGGAATGCAATCCACTGTGGGAGCTAGCCTGCTAGCGATGGCATTGGTTCAGTTACCGGATCTATCGAACTTGTCCGGATCTTCGTCTTTCGGCAAATCATCCAGCTCGGGATCTTCTTCGGGATGCTCGGCGGTATGCGCCGGGCTATTGGGCTCCGGATGGGTCGGCACCGGGTCGAATGCGCCCTGCTGTTCACTGGGGAATTTGGGTTTGTCTGTGTTCATGAGGCACCTCGCAAGGAGTCGATGAATTCGGACTCTGAACATTCGAGGTGCCGGTCGTGCGCGTCGTTCCAGTCAATCCGCCACCGATGGTCGGCGGATCAATCGCCGGTCAGGCTTGAGACTCCAACTGCCTGACGATCTTGTCCTTGACCAGCAAGCGTTTCTCCTTGAGTTTTCGCACGACGTCATCGTCTGATTTCGCGTTTTCCGCATCGACCACTTCAGCGTCAGCCTGGGAATACTTGGTAAGCAGTGAATCCAGTAGTGGGTCCTTGGAGCGTTTTTGCTGGATCTCTTCCTTCGTGCAGCTCAAGTCCTGATACAGGTCATGGGAAACCGGCATGGAACACCTCCGTCAGTTGATCGGCAGCCAACGCGACTGATTGCGTCAGCCAGTTATCAGAATGGCCTCGGTCGGGCGGTTCTGTCGACCACCTGTCAGACCAGCGGTGGCCGTTCGTCGCCCTGTCGCAAATGCGATAAAACCTTTTTTCGTCGCGCTGCCTCCATTGCATAACGATCACAAAAACCTGTGTGGAGATACGCTAATGGACGGATTCAAACTGCGTCACCTCGCTCTGGCTGTCGTTTTGAGCAGCGGTATGGGCAGCGCCTTTGCCGCGACTTCGAACAACTTTGTCGATAACGCCGCTGCCGGTGGCATCGCCGAAATCGAAACCAGTCGCCTCGCGCTGGAAAAGAGTTCCTCGGTCGACATCAAAGAGTTCGCCAACATGATGATCACTGACCACGGCAAGGCCAATGATGAACTGGCCTCGATTGCCAAGGCCAATGACATCAAGGTCCCGGACAGCACCACACTGGTCAAACAGGCCAAGGAAAAGATTCTCGACATGCGCGATGAATCTTTCGATGCGGCCTATGCCAACAATCAGGTGAAGGCTCACGAAGAAACCATCGAACTGTTCAAGAAAGAAGCCAACACCGTGACCGATGACAAAACCAAAGGCGCGACCGAGCTGAAAGCCTTCGCCCAGAAAATGCTCCCGGCACTGGAAAAACACCTCGCCGGTGCAAAAGAGTTGCAGGCCAAACATCCGAGCAAGTAAGTCCCTGCTACAAACAAAGAGGCCGCATTCAATGAATGCGGCCTCTTGTCGTTTCAGCGCGTTTTAGCCGCCATCGGTATCAATATCCGCATCGGTCTCTTCACCCGGTTTCGCCCGATCCGGATCAGGCTCGAAGCCTGGGCTGAACTCGTTGTCATTGTCCGTGTGCTTGTTCTTCTGATCCACCGCCGGATCGGCGCTTTGCGCCTGGTCGGTATCACCCTGCTGTTGTGCGGGCTGCGTGGGCGCAGGCTGTCCCGGGACTTGCGGATCAATCGCAGGATCGTTGCGGTTGATCGGTTCTCCGGCCTGGTTCTGCTGTTGCGGCGATTGCTCGTTCATAGCCACCTCGTTGGTCTAAGCCAGCACGACCTGAATCCGTCGAGCCTTGTAGTTTCGAAGCCTGCTACCGGGCAAACGTTCAAAACTTCGCAGCTTGCAGCCACGCCGACTAGAGTTAGCGAGACGTTTCTTGCGCCAGATCAAAAATATCTTCGCAGGAACGAACAACTATTTTGAACGGCAAATGTCACTGACTCTGCGCCGGTCATTTTTTACAAAATCGGCCCCCCATTCGCTACGGAGCAACAGGCACATGGCAGCACTGCAGAACAGCACACTCGATGCGATGAAAAAACAACAAGTACAGCTGCTGGGCGACTGGATCAAAGGACTTGAAGCCAGCGGTGCCACCCGCAATCTCAAGGAACAGGACATCCATAGGGAAACCACTGAGTTTCTGCAACTGGTGATTACCGGCCTGGAAAACGACAACGGCACGAACGTAGTCGCATCGGGTTGGGATGCAACGCGGCAATTTCTCGAAAAACTCTCGCACAGCCGCGCTCTGCTCGGTCAGGACTCGCAACAGACCGCCAGCTTCATTTTTGCCCTGAAAGGCCCGTTGTTTACCCTGCTGCAAAGCCACTACAAAAAACAACCGGCGCAGCTCGCAGAACAACTCTGGGAAATCTCCGAACTGCTCGACGCCTTCGGCCTGCACACCATCCGTACGTTCCAGAAATCCCGTGAAGCGGTGATCAAACGCCAACAGGAAGAACTGCTCGAACTCTCGACCCCGGTGGTCAAGCTGTGGGATGGCGTACTGGCGCTGCCGATGATCGGCACCCTCGACTCGCAACGTACGCAAGTAGTGATGGAGTCGCTGCTGCAACGCATTGTCGACACCGGTTCGGAAATCGCCATCATCGACATCACCGGCGTGCCTACCGTCGATACGCTGGTGGCTCAGCACCTGCTGAAAACCGTGACTGCAATCCGCCTGATGGGCGCCGACTGCATCATCAGCGGCGTGCGTCCGCAGATCGCCCAGACCATCGTGCATCTGGGCCTCGATCTGCAAGGCGTGGTGACCAAAGCCAATCTGGCCGATGCGCTGAAACTCGCCCTGACGCGCCTGGGCATCAGCCTCGGCAAACCGGTTTAAGCCGATGGAACGCATTCCTATATTGCAAATGGGCGACTTCCTGCTCGTCACCATTCAGGTCGACATGCATGACCAACTCGCCCTGACCCTGCAGGACGACCTATCCGAACGCATCAGTAAAACCTCTGCGCGCGGGGTGTTGATCGACATCTCGGCGCTGGACATGGTCGACTCGTTCATCGGGCGGATGATCGGCACCATTTCCGGCCTGTCGAAAATCATGGACGCCGAAACCATGCTGGTGGGCATGCAGCCGGCGGTGGCGATCACGCTGGTCGAACTCGGCCTGACCCTGCCCGGCGTCAGTACCGCGCTCAACGTCGAGCGCGGGATGAAGCTGCTGCAGGAACGAGTACGCCAGCAATGACCGTGCGCAGCAGTGGTACTCAACCGATTCAGATTGAGCAGGACGTGGTGCTGGCGCGCCAGACCGCGCGCAAACTGTCCACCGAGTGCGGCATGCGCCTGATCGACCTGACCAAACTGGTGACGGCTGTCAGCGAGCTGGCGCGCAACACCATGGTCTATGGCGGTGGCGGCGACATGGACTGGCAGATCCTCGATGAAAGCGGCAAGGTCGGCCTGCGTCTGACCTTCCGTGACGAGGGCCCGGGCATTCCCGATATCAAACTGGCGATGACCGATGGCTGGACTTCCGGCAGCGGTTTGGGCCTCGGCCTGACCGGCGCCAAACGGCTGGTCGATGAATTCGAACTGGACACCGAGCCCGGCAAAGGCACGCGCATCACGATCACCCGATGGACATGAATATCGGTGGGTCGATGACCCAGGTGCTGCTGATTGAAGACAGCAGCCAGATCGGTTATGCCCGGCGTACGGCCCAGAAGCTCGCCGAGCAGCACGGTTTTGATCAAACCGACGCTGGGCGCGTGGCGCTGGTGGCCACCGAACTGGCGAGCAATGTGCTCAAACATGCCAGTCGCGGCGAGTTGCACCTGCGCGCCCTTCCCCGTGCCAACGGCTTCGGCATTGAAATGCTCGCGGTTGATCGCGCTCAGGGTTTTGATCTGGATGCCTGTCTGGCGGACGGTTTCTCCACGGGCGGCACCCAGGGCATCGGCCTCGGCGCAGTGGCGCGGCAGACAGAACTGTTCGACGTGTATGCCGATGCCCGTGGCGCGGTGTTGCTGGCGCGGGTGTATCCACGCGCCGACCGCCAGCCGGATTTGCGTTACGGTGTCAGTCAGCACTCGCTGCACGACGACCCGGCGTGCGGCGATGTCTGGCATCTGGCGTTCAAGGACAATAATGTCAGTGCGCTGGTCGTCGATGGACTCGGCCACGGCGAGGAAGCCGAGCGCGCTGCCAGGGCCGGAGAACGTCCGTTCGCCCTGGCACCGTTCACCACCCCGGTCATGCTGATGGATGACATGCACCGGGACATGATCGGCACCCGTGGTGGCGCGGCAGCGATTGCCCAGTTCGACGCCGGGCGCGGCAGCCTGACGTTTACCGGTGTCGGCAACATTGGCGCAAGCCTGATCGCAGCGGACAAGTCCCGTGGTCTGGCCTCGCACCCGGGAATCGTTGGCGTCCAGTACAGGAAAGCCCAGCCCTTTGACTATGCTCACGTAAACGGACATTTATTGATCATGTACAGCGACGGCCTGCAATCCCGTTGGAGTCTTCAAGACTATCCCGGTCTGGTGCACCGCCACCCCGCCGTGATAGCCACCGTCCTGCACCGCGATTTCTGTCGCGGGCGCGACGATGTAACGGTGCTGGTCGTTGCCCTGGAGGCCGCCCATGGCTGAGTCGCCAACCTTGAGCAATGCCGAGCAGGCAGCGCTTATCGCGCAGTTGCAGAGCGAGACCGCCGCCCTGCGCGAAGAACTTGATGAAACCAATCAGGGCGTGCTCGCGCTGTACGCCGAACTCGACACCCAGGCCGACCAGTTGCGTCAGGCCTCGGATCTGAAAAGCCGTTTTCTGTCGTACATGAGTCACGAGTTCCGCACCCCGCTGGGCTCAATCCTCAGCATCAACAGCCTGCTGGCCGACGAACTCGACGGCCCCCTCAGTCCCGAGCAACACAAACAAGTGGCGTTCGTCAGCACCGCCGCCCGCGAACTCAGCGACATGGTCGATGACCTGCTTGATCTGGCGAAGATCGAGGCCGGGCGTATCACTATTTCCCCGGCCTGGTTCGACATGTTTGACCTGTTTTCCGCGTTGCGCGGGATGTTCCGGCCAATCGTCGATGCGACCGCCGTGGATCTGATTTTCGAGGAACCCGCCGGTCTGCCGCGCCTGTTCACCGACGACAAGAAACTCGGGCAGATCCTGCGCAATTTTATTTCCAACTCGCTGAAGTTCACCACCCGTGGCGTGGTCCGAGTTTCAGCCCAGCTCGAAGGCGAGGACAAAGTGCGCTTCGCGGTCAGTGACACCGGCATCGGTATCGCCCCGGAGTTGCACGGCGCCTTGTTCGAGGACTTTTCCCAGGTCGATTCGCCGCTGCAAAAACGTCTGCGCGGCACCGGCCTCGGCCTGTCACTGTGTAAACGTTTCGCGGCCCTGCTGGGTGGTGAAGTGGGTGTACTGAGTACCCCGGGGATCGGGTCTACTTTCTTCGTGATCATTCCGCTGGCGATTGCTCTGGAGAATGTCGATGAAACGTGACATGCGTCTGCTGATCGTCGACGACAACGTCGCCACCCGCTACGCCTTGCGCCGGCGGCTGGAACGTCACGGCTACGAAGTGCTGGAAGCCGGCACCGGCACTGAAGGCCTGGCATTGATCGAAAGCGAAGCACTCGATGCGCTGATCCTCGACGTCAATCTGCCGGACATGAGCGGTTTCGACATCGTGCGCATTCTGCGCGCCGATCTGAAGACCGCGTTGTTGCCGATAATTCATGTCTCGGCAGCCTCGATCCAGACCGGCGACATCATCACCGGCCTGGATGCCGGGGCCGATGCCTACCTGATTCATCCGGTCGATCCGGACGTGTTGCTGGCGACCCTGCGTACTCTGTTGCGGGTGCGCGACACCGAGAATGCGCTGCGTGAAAGTGAGGCACGCTTTCGCGAGATTTTCATCAATGTCTCCGCGCCGATTGCGGTGCTTGACGCGAACCTCAAGGTTCATGAATGCAACCATGCTTTCGCGCAATTGATCGAAGACAATCTCGATCCCGAGACGCTTGACCAGTGCTTCGAAGCGGGCCAGGGCGCAATTCTCAATGAGTTGCGCCTGCGGCTGGTCGATGGCGAGCGCTGGAAAGGCACGTTGAACATGCGTGTGCAGGGGCAGACTCGCGAAACCGAGTGGCAGATTTCACCCTATCGCACGCCGCAACTGAGCCTGGTGTTTGTCGAGGACGTCACTGAACACCGCCACCGCGAGCGCTCCCACCTGGCACGGCTGGATGACACCACCACACAACTGGCCAAGGAGGTCGCCGATCGCGTGCGGGCCGAGGCCCAACTGCTGCAAGTGCAGAAAATGGATGCACTGGGCAAGCTCACTGGCGGCATCGCCCACGACTTCAATAATTTACTGACCGGTATTATCACCAGCCTCGAGCTGATCCAGAAACGCGTGGCCGACGCACGTCTCGACAAGGTGCAGTTCTACGCCGAAGCCGCATTGAACTCGGCGATGAGCGCCGCCTCCCTCACTCATCGCCTGCTCGCCTTCGCCCGGCAGCAACCATTGGATACGCGACCGGTGGACATCAACGAGCATGTGCGCTCGCTGGAGGAACTGCTGGTGCGGACCATTGGTGAACGCATAGCCCTTAAGCTGGAGCTGACGAATAAACCGGCGATTGCGCTGGTCGATCCGATTCAGCTGGAAAGCGCGATGCTGAATCTGGTGATCAATGCCCGTGATGCGCTGCCGCAGGGGGGCAATATCTGGGTCAACACGTACGCGGCGTACTCCCATGGCGATCCGAATCTGGCTGATGGTGCTTATGTGGCGTTGTCGGTACGCGATGACGGCACCGGCATCGAGCACAACGTGATCGACAAGGTGTTTGATCCGTTCTTCACTACCAAGCCGTTGGGCCAGGGCACCGGGCTGGGGCTGTCGACCATCTATGGTTTCGCCCGCCAGTCCGGCGGCGATGCGCATATCCGCAGCGTGGCCCGGCGCGGTACTGAAGTGACGATCATGCTGCCAGCCACCAGCGACCCGACAGGTGCCGATGTCGCCCCGTCGGCTGTCGATTCCCAGGGGGCTGGCGAGCATGTGCTGATTGTCGAGGACACGCCTTCAGTGCGGATGTTTGTCACCGAAGTATTGGAAGATGCCGGTTATCGCTGCACTCAGGCGGGCGACATCGAAACGGCGCTGGAGCGTTTGCAGAATGATCCGTCGATCAATCTGTTGCTGACTGACGTGGGTCTACCGCGCATGAGTGGTCGGGAACTGGCGGACGTTGCACGGGGCTGGCGGGAACACCTGCCGATCCTGTTCATGACCGGCTACGCCGAAACCGCGATCAATCGGCAGGTGTTTCTCGGCGCCGGTATGGACATGTTGATCAAACCGTTCCAGATCAACGAACTGCTCGACAAAGTCCGCCGCACCCTCGACGGCGCCTGAGACCCCCTGTAGGAGTGAGCCTGCTCGCGATGGCAGTAGATCAGACAGCAATGGTCCAGGCTGATGGCCCCATCGCTGGCAGGCCAGCTCCCACAGGTTCATGGGCGTGCGCATCATCTGTGGATGACGCAAAAATCTGTGGGGATCAGGCAGCA
>NZ_JBIUXX010000003.1:0-49388 GCF_044744235.1 Pseudomonas sp. NPDC087346 | reverse complement strand
ATGGCCCCATCGCTGGCAGGCCAGCTCCCACAGGTTCATGGGCGTGCGCATCATCTGTGGATGACGCAAAAATCTGTGGGGATCAGGCAGCAATGGTTTGTGGCTCATGGCCCCATCGCTGGCAGGCCAGCTCCCACAGGTTCATGGGTGTGCGCATCATCTGTGGATGACGCAAAAATCTGTGGGGGATCAGGCAGCAATGGTTTGTGGCTCATGGCCCCATCGCTGGCAGGCCAGCTCCCACAGGGTTCTGCGTCGTTCACAAATGATGGCGGCACCCGTAAACCTGTGGGAGCTGGCTTGCCAGCGATGGGGCCAGTCGGGGCGCCGCAGTTATCGGCTCAAGGCCCGGGCCAGAAACGGCGCCGTGCGGCTCTTCTTGCTCGCGGCGACTTTCTGCGGTGTGCCCGCCGCAACAATCTTGCCGCCCTGATCACCCGCCCCCGGGCCGATATCCATCACCCAGTCGCTCTGCGCCACCACGCGCATTTCATGCTCGACGACAATCACCGTGTGCCCCGCCGTCACCAGCGTATCCAGTTGCTCCAGCAACCGATCGACATCCCGTGGATGCAGCCCGGTAGTCGGTTCATCCAGCACATATAACGTGGCGCCACGCTGATTGCGCTGCAACTCGGTCGCCAGTTTGATCCGCTGCGCCTCACCGCCCGACAGCTCCGTGGCCGGTTGGCCAAGGCGCAGATAACCCAGACCGATATCGCGCAGAACCTCCAGCGAACGACGAATCCCCGGTTGCCCGGCGAACACCTCCACCGCTTGATCAACCGTCAGTTGCAGCACCTCGGCAATGCTCAAACCCTCCCAGCGAATCGCCAGCGTCTGCGGGTTATACCGTGCGCCATGACAGGTCGGGCACGGCGCGTACACGCTGGGCATGAACAGCAATTCAACGCTGACAAAACCCTCGCCTTCGCACGTCGGACAACGGCCCTTGGCGACGTTGAAAGAAAACTGCCCGGCGTCGTACCCCGCTGCTCGCGCCTCAGGTGTGGCGGCGAACAACTTGCGCACGTTGTCGAACAGCCCGGTGTAGGTCGCCAGATTCGAGCGCGGGGTGCGGCCAATCGGTTTCTGATCGACCTGCACCAGACGTTTGATCGACTCCAGCCCGGCGATAACCTGACCAGCACTGGTCTGCGGCGCGTCATCCTCCAGACTGAGTTCTTCCCGCTCGGGCTCAACCGTCGGCCGCCCCAATTGCGCGCCCACCAGCTCCAGCAAGGCCTGACTGACCAGACTCGATTTGCCCGAACCTGAAACGCCGGTGACCGAGGTAAAACAGCCCAAAGGAAACTCAGCGCTGAGGTTGCGCAGATTATTGCGGCTGATCCCCGCCAGTTTCAGCCAGCCCGAAGGTTTGCGCGCAACGCGGGTCTGGCGTTGCGATTCGCCAAACAGATAGGCGCGGGTTTGCGATTGTTCAATATCGGCCAGCCCCGCAGGCGGGCCGCTGTACAGCACTTGCCCACCCTGCTCGCCTGCCGCTGGGCCAACATCGATCAGCCAGTCGGCGCGGCGCATGGTTTCCAGATCATGCTCGACCACAAACAGCGTGTTGCCATCGGTTTTCAGCCGCTGCAAGGCTTCGAACAGCGCTTCGCCATCGGCGGGATGCAATCCGGCGGACGGCTCATCAAGTACATAGATCACGCCAAACAACTGCGAGCCCAGTTGCGTCGCCAGCCGCAGGCGTTGCAGCTCACCGGAAGACAAGGTCGGCGTGCTGCGTTCCAGCGCCAGGTAACCCAGGCCCAGATCAGTCAGAGTGCTGACCCGCTCCAGCAAGTCCTCGGCAATGCGTTGCGCCGCCAGACGTTTTTCCAGCGACAGGTTCGGCGTGTGCCGCACGTCCGGCGCGTTGCTGTGGCCACTCGCGCCATGGGCCACTCGCTGCTCACGGGCTTCACGGGTTTGCGCATGGCTGAGGGTTTCGCCGCTCTCCTCGAACTGCTGCAGATAACTGGCAGCCGCCACCGGCTTCAGCACCTCGGCCACTTGCAACAGCGGCATCTGCGACAGTTCACCAATGTCGTAACCGGCGAAGGTCACCGACAACGCCTCGCGTTTCAGCCGTTTGCCGTCGCACAACGGGCAAGGGCTACCGAGCATGAACTGCGAAACACGCTTTTTCATCAGCGCACTTTGCGAGTGAGTGAAGGTGTGCAGGATGTAGCGCCGGGCGCCGGTAAACGTGCCCTGATAGCTTGGCTCCATTTTGCGTTCAAGGGCTACGCGGGTTTCCTCCGGGGTCAGCCCGGCGTACACCGGCACGGTTGGCGATTCTTCGGTGAACAGAATCCAGTCACGCTGTTTTTTCGGCAGCTTGCGCCACGGGATATCGACATCGATGCCCATGGTCACGAGGATGTCGCGCAGATTCTGGCCCTGCCAGGCCAACGGCCAGGAGGCTACGGCGCGCTGGCGGATGGTCAGATTCGGGTCCGGCACCATCAGCGCTTCGGTCACTTCGTAAACCCGGCCAAGGCCATGACATTCAGGGCAAGCGCCCTGCGGGGTGTTCGGCGAAAAGTCCTCGGCATACAGCATCGGCTGTCCCGGCGGATAACTGCCGGCGCGGGAATAGAGCATGCGGATCAGACTGGATAGGGTCGTCACGCTGCCGACCGATGATCGTGTGCTCGGCGTACCGCGCTGCTGTTGCAGGGCTACAGCGGGTGGCAGACCTTCGATGGAGTCGACATCCGGCACGCCGACCTGATCGATCAGCCGCCGCGCATACGGTGCAACAGATTCGAAATAGCGCCGCTGCGCCTCGGCGTACAGGGTCGAAAATGCCAGCGATGATTTGCCTGAGCCGGACACGCCGGTGAACACCACCAGCGCATCGCGAGGGATATCGACATCGACGTTCTTCAGATTGTGCTCACGGGCGCCACGCACCCGGACCATGCCGGTGGGTGCTTGGGAGGTGCGTTTTGCAGTCATCGGGTTGCCTTGTCTGAAGGATGGATACTCTCTGTGGCGAGGGGATTTATCCCCGTTCGGCTGCGCAGCAGTCGCAAGACTTGAGGATGCGGTCTACCTGAAAAATGCAGGGAGTGCTGCGCCCTCCAACGGGGATAAATCCCCTCGCCACAAGTAATTTATCTGGCCACAAAAACTGTGCTCGCCTGTAAAGGTCAGGCACTCAGCACTGAACGAATCATCTGCAACATCGCCTCGGGCCCATAAGGCTTGCCCAGCAGATGCGTATCCGGGCTGAGCTGGTGATTGCGCGAGATGATGTCGCGGGTGTGTCCCGAGGTGAACAGCACCGGCACCGGCGGCTTTTGCACCTTGGCCCAGGCCGCCAGATCGGAGCTTTTGATCAGCCCCGGCATGACCACATCGGTAAAAATCAGATCCACGTCACAACCTTCGAGCAGCATCTGCATCGCAACATCAGCATTGCTCGCCGTCAGCACCCGATAGCCTTCCTCGTTGAGCAACTCCACCGCCGAGGCACGCACCGCGTCATTGTCTTCTACCACCAGCACCCGTTCATGGCCGCCGCTGTGTGGCTGATGAATGCTCGGCGCTTCATCGCGAACCGCGCGCAAGCTGCGTGGGAAATACAACTGCACCCGCGTGCCCTCACCGACGGTGCTGTCGATCTCGACATGCCCGCCACTCTGCTTGACGAAGCCGAAGACCATGCTCAAACCGAGACCGGTGCCCTGCCCGTCAGCCTTGGTGGTGAAAAACGGCTCGAACACTTGCTCCAGCACTTGCGGCGGAATACCCGCACCACTGTCGCTCACCGCCACCCGCACGAACTCGCCGGGGACAATGCCTTTGCCGGCACAAAACTCGCGGTCGAGACGGGTATTGGCCGCACTGAGCACAATAGTGCCCTCGCCCTGCATCGCATCCCGCGCATTGATCGCGAGATTGAGGATGGCGTTTTCCAGTTGATTGCGATCGACGTAGATGTGCCATGGATCATGCGGCAACTGAACGTCGATCAAAATGGTTTCACCCAGCGCCCGCTGCAATAACTCACCGACACCGTCGAAGATTTGCTGCGGATCGCAGACTGCCGGCGACAGCGGTTGGCGGCGGGCAAACGCAAGCAATTGCGAAGATAACTTGGCACCGCGCTCAACCGCTGCCAGCGAAGCACTGACCCGGCGCTGCACGTTGGCGTTATCGCGTTCGTGGCGGGCCAGCAAATGCAGGTTGCCGGCGATCACCTGCAACAGGTTATTGAAGTCATGGGCCACGCCACCCGTGAGTCCGCCGATGGCTTCAAGCTTCTGTGACTGACGCAATTGTTCTTCGGCCGCCAGCCGCGCTTCTACCTCATCGGCCACCCGTTGTTCGAGGTTGCGGGTGAATTTGAGCAGTGATTCTTCGGCGTTTTTGCGTTCGTGAATATCGATCAACACCCCGGGAAAACGGAACGCTTCGCCCTGTTCATTGAACTCGCAACCGCCGCTGGCCAGCACCCACAGATAACTGCCATCGGGGCGCAACACACGGTATTCCGCGTTATACGGCTCGCCGCTTTGCACCGCATGGTTGACCCGCTCCTGCACCCAAGCCAGGTCATCCGGATGGATCTGCGCCTCCGTGACATCCTGCGGCAGATTGCTCAGATCCTGGCCCGGCGGATAGGAAAATGTCCGTGCGAAGCGCTCATCAGCCGACAACACGTTGTTCTTCACATCCCAGACAAACGAGCCGAGCAGCGCGCCGGCATTCAACGCCAGGCGCACCCGTTCATTGTCGGCGCGAAAGGCGGTTTCGGCGTTCTGGCGTAGTCGTTCGGAGGTCACCAGCTCGGTGGTTTCCACCACCATCGCCAACACGCCGGACGGCACCCCGGCGTCATTGGCCACCGGACTGTAATAAAGATCCATCCAGACATCTTCGGGAACGCCGTCGCGCAGCAGCACCAGTTCCTTGTTGCGGAAGGACAAGGTGCCGCCAGCCAGACAGGTATCGACCACGTGGCGGTTGAACTCGGCGACTTCCGGCCAGCCCAGTTCGACCGGCGCACCCAGCAGATATGGATGGCGGCCACCGGCAAATATCGAATAGGCGTCGTTATAGATCATGTACCCGGAGCGGCCCCAGAGCATGACCATCGGCAACGGCGACGCGAGCATCAGTTGCACGGTGCCGCACAGACTGGCCTGCCAGTTCTGCAACGGCCCCAGCTCGGTGTCGCTCCAGTCGAACGCACAAATGCGTCCGGCCATCTCGCCTTGCCAGCCGTTACAGCCATGGCTATCGGATAAGAACTGCATCGACTGACCCGGTTTCCTGTGTTGTGTGACCGATCAACCGCTTCGCCCATTGACGCTGCGCCCGTCTGTTTCGAGCATCTTCAGCGTCAATGGTTTCATAAGAGGTATAGCCGATTTCACCCTCGTTCGAGGGTCAGAGCGAGATCAGGTGTTTGAGCGGATGGTAGCCGGTCTTCATCTTCGCGGCGACATCGAGAATCGCCTTCTCGATGCCGTTGAGGTGCATGCAGGTCAACTCGATGGCGGCGCTCTGATTGCCGGCCTCGATGTACTCGATCAGGCGCAGGTGTTCGTCATCACGGCAGACTTGGTGGCTGTCGTCATCCAGCGCTGCAGCGTACAGCGAGGCGCGGGAGATCAGCTTCTGGAACCAGTCGAGCAATACTGGATTGTTCAGGCTGCGCGCCAGTTTGAGATGGAACTCGCCCAGCAGATAAATCAGCCGTTCGTGATCGCCCGACTTGTGCGCCTCATCTTCCAGCAACAGATGATCGCGCAGATCCTGCATCGCCAGCATGTCCTTGCGCCGACACAGTTCGGTGACGATGCCGATCTCGATCAGGCGACGGGTTTCGAACAGCGAGCGAATCTCTTCGTCGCTCGGCAGCGACACCGATGCACCTTTGTTCGGCTCGGTGGTGACCAGTCCATCGGCCTCCAATTGCTTGAGCGCGGCACGCACCGAGGTGCGGCTGACATTGAATAACTCTGCCAGCGATGCCTCGCCCAGCTTCATTCCGGGACGCAGCGAACGCTTGCTGATCGCCGCGTAAACCCCTTGGTAGACGCGGTCGACCGTGGTTTCCAGTTTCTTGTCGGTCATTCGAAAGCTCCTTTGGCGTCGGGCAGAATATCTGCTTTTTGCCTCAAGATGCAGGCTGACTGACATAGAACTTGTGGCGAGGGAGTCAGCTCCCTTGCCACATAATCAGTTCACTGTCTGAACGATCAATCGGTACCGTACTTCGGCGAACGTGGCCCGTACAGCAAACCCGCCGGGTGCCCGGCCGACAACAGACGATTGCTCGCCACACCGGCAATCGGGTGACCGGCATCGGTGGAGCTGTTGATGATCTGCTTCACCGCCGCAGTGATCAGCATGCCAATCAGGCCGCCGCCATTGCCGTTGTTGCCCTCTTCACTCGACGCCCGCGCCGAACCGGTCCACAGGGTGGTGCCGGTTTTCAGGTCGACCAGTCTGGCGGTGGCAGTCACTGCTGTTTCGCTGCTGATCACTATGTAGCGGGTGCCGTACTCGGTCACAGTGATGTACAGCGCGGCGTCGGCGCCGAAGATTTCATGCAGTTTGTTGGCCGGTGCCTGATGGATATCGTCAGGGGTGGTCAGGCCATTCTGACGAAACGTCTCGTCAGCCAGCGCAATCGGCAGCACGTAGTAACCGGCTTCGGCCAGCGGGAACGTCACTTGCGACAACAGGCTGTACGACGCCTTGACGTCCGGCGAAGTGTTCAGCGGCGGCAGCACCAGAATGGTCTTCGGGCGAGCCTGTTTGTAAGCCGAATAGTCCACGGTCTTGGGGCTGACGCAGCCACCGAGCAGGGTCAGCGCCAGGGCGCCGGCCAGCAGTTTCAAAGAACGCGGAATCATTTCGCGTCTCCGGTCTTGGCGTTTTTAAGCAGGAAATCCATGTACGTACCGGACTCGGGGAACAGGGTTTTCTCGGTGCGGAACTGCTGCACCATCTGGTCATCCTTGCCCATGCTCAGGTACAGCAGACCGAGGTGTGCGTGGTAACCCGGCGGCACGCTTTTACCCGTGGAGCGGATCTTTTGCAGATCGGCTTCCAGTGCTTCAGCCTGGGCTTCCTTCGGTGTCTCGCCTTTGAAGTATTCGTAGACCTGCGGCTCGTAGCCTTCCCACTGGTAAAGGGTTTTCGGGCTGCTGCAACCGGCCAGCAAGGCGCTGGCGGCCAGCGTCAGGGCCAGTAACGACCGCGATAGGGACAAATTCATGAGTGTTGCTCCTTGCAATGGGCGTTGATCAGTTGCCCGGTTTCCAGGCACCGGCGTTCATGCCATCAACCAGACGATTGATCGCCTCGCGCATGGCCAGATCCAGTACTTTGCCGTTGAGGGTGGAGTCGTAGGCAGCGGTGCCGCCGAAGCCGATGATTTCGCGGTTGGACAAGGCGTATTCGCCTGCGCCCTGCGTCGAATACACCACTTCCGAAGTGCTGATGTTGACGATGTTCAGGTTGACCTTGGCGTAGGCGACCTGAGTCTTGCCACGGCCGAGAATGCCGAACAACTGGTGGTCGCCAGTCTCTTTGCGGCCGAACTCGGTAACGTCACCGGTGACCACATAATCGGCGCCTTTGAGACGCTGGGCCTGGCCCTTGATCGCGGCTTCCTGCTGGATTTCGCCCATGTTGTCGCGATCCAGCACGGAGAACCGGTTGGTCTGCTGCAAGTGAGTGATCAGGATGGTCTTGGCCTGACCGCCGAGGCGATCGACGCCATCGGAGAAGATCCCGCGCATGTAGCTGGAACGGTTGTCGAACTTGCCCACGGCCATCGGCACGCGAACGCCGGTCCAGACTTGATTGGCGCTTTCAACCTTGGCTACCGGCAGTGCCCGGGAGCTTTCGGTTGCGCATCCGGAGAGAGTGCCGGCCAGCGTGCCGAGTACGGCAATCGCAACGCCTGAGACCAACATCCGAGAGATCATTCTCACAGTGCATTCCTTATTGAAAAACAGGGTGTCCCGACGCGGTAATCTGCGGCGGGCGGGGAAAGGGGGCGGGATTATGCCAAAGTGCCATCATTGATGACAGGATTTTTTTGACGTCAGTGATTTGGCTTGCATTTCCCATGTGCAACATGGCAATCACTAGCTCGCACCGCCCTTGTAGGAGCTGCCGCAGGCTGCGATCTTTTGCTTCTGCTTTAAGAGCAAGATCAAAAGATCGCAGCCTGCGGCAGCTCCTACAGGGGATTTGTGGCGTCAGTGGAAATCGCGGCTCTGTACCCGAACGCCATCGAGCAGCGGGCTGAGGTCGCTCAGGCGTCCGGCGATCAAATGCCGCACTTCGCCTACGCGCTCCCAGCGGCCATCGACCTTGAGCAATTGCGAGCCAACCAGCACCTTCCGTTGGCGCTCGGCGAGATCGCGCCAGACCACCACGTTGACGTTGCCGAACTCGTCTTCCAGGGTCACGAATGTCACGCCACTGGCAGTGCCCGGACGCTGCCGACCGGTCACCAGCCCGGCGATACTGACCGGCCGCCCATGTTCGACGTCCTGCAATTCCTGTGAGCTGCGGCAACGCCGGGCCTTGAGTTCAGCGCGCAACAGCGCCAATGGATGCGGCCCCAATGTCGTGCCAACCGTGGCGTAGTCGGCGTACAGATCTTCACCGACACTCGGTTTGGGCAGGATCACGTCAGGTTCTTCCTGACTCGGCAATCCGGCAAACAGCCCAAGCTGTTTCTGCACCCCGGCCACCTCCCAGCGTGCACGATGTCGATGCCCGGCCAAGCCGCGCAATGCTCCGGAGTCGGCCAACAACGCCTGCGCCCGGCTGTCCAGCATCGTCCGTTCACCCAGGTCGGCGACATCGGCAAACGCCCCGCGAGCACGCGCCGCTTCAATGCGCCGCGCATCGTCTTCACGAAAGCCCTTGATCATCCGCAAACCCATGCGAATTGCCGGTTGTGCGCCGCTGATCGGCTCCAGACTGCAATCCCAGTCACTGGCGCGCACGTCCACCGCACGGATCTGCAATTGATGCCGACGAGCGTCCTGCAGAATCTGATCGGGGCTGTAGAAGCCCATCGGCCAACTGTTGATCAGCGCACAGGCGAACGCCGCCGGTTCGTGGCACTTCAGCCAGCAACTGGCGTAGGTCAGCAAGGCAAAACTGGCGGCGTGGGATTCGGGGAAACCGTAACTGCCGAAGCCCTTGATCTGCTCGAAGATCTGCGCGGCGAATTCCGGGGTGTAGCCGTTTTTCTTCATGCCGGCGGCGAGTCGCTCCTTGTGTGGCTCCAGTCCGCCATGGCGTTTCCACGCGGCCATTGAGCGGCGCAACTGATCGGCCTCACCGGGACTGTAATCGGCGGCGACGATGGCGATCTGCATCACCTGCTCCTGAAACAGCGGCACGCCGAGGGTGCGTTCCAGCACTGCTTTGAGTTTTTCCGAGGGATAGGTTGCCTCTTCTTCCTTGTTTCTGCGGCGCAGGTACGGATGCACCATGCCGCCCTGAATCGGCCCGGGGCGGACAATCGCCACTTCGATGACCAGATCGTAAAAATTTGCCGGGCGCAGGCGCGGTAACATCGACATCTGTGCCCGCGACTCGATCTGGAATACGCCGATGGTGTCGGCGCGGCTGATCATCTCGTAGGTCGGTTTGTCATCGGCAGGAATCGTTGCCAGGGTCAGGTTCTGATTGCGATGGCGGCTGAGCAGATCGAAGCAGCGGCGGATCGCGCTGAGCATGCCGAGCGCGAGAATATCGACCTTGAGCAACCCGACGGCATCGAGATCGTCCTTGTCCCACTGAATGATCGTGCGCTCGGCCATCGCCGCGTTTTCCACCGGCACCAGACTGTCCAGTGGTTCTTCGGAAATCACGAAACCACCGGGGTGCTGCGACAGGTGTCGGGGGAAGCCGATCAGTTGCCCGGTCAGGCTCAGCACCCGGCGCAAAATTGCGCTGTCCGGATCGAATCCACCTTCGAGCAGGCGTGCATGCGGTGGTGTTTCATCGCTCCAGTGACCGCAGCAATCGGCCAGTGCATTGATCTGATCCGGCGGCAGACCCAAGGCCTTGGCCACGTCGCGCACCGCGCCAGCGGCGTGATAGGTGCTGACCACCGCCGTTAATGCGGCGCGGCCCCGGCCATAACGGCGAAACACGTATTGCAGGACTTCTTCACGGCGTTCGTGCTCGAAATCCACATCGATGTCCGGCGGCTCGTTGCGCTCTTTGGACATGAAACGCTCGAACAGCAGCGTGGTGCGATCCGGGTCGATTTCGGTGATGCCCAAGGCAAAACACACCGCCGAGTTGGCGGCTGAACCACGGCCCTGACAGAGGATGTTTTGCTTGCGGGCGAAGTCCACCACGTCGTGCACCGTCAGGAAGTAGCTTTCGTAACCGAGTTCGGCAATCAGCTTCAGTTCCTTGTTGATCTGCCGCAGCACCGTGAACGTCGCCCCTTTCTCCCAGCGCCAGGCGATTCCCTGTTTCGTCAGTTGCCGGAGCCAGGAGCGTGCCGTGTGGCCATCAGGCACCAGCTCTTTCGGATACTGATAGCGCAACTGGCCCAGATCGAAGGTACAGCGCCGCGCCAGATCGACTGACGCTTGCAGCAAACTCGGCGGATACAGTTCGCGCAGTGCCTCAAGACTGCGCAAGTGCCGCTCGCCATTCGGATGCAAACGCAACCCGGCCTCGGCCACGGGGACGTGATGGCGGATCGCGGTCATGGTGTCCTGCAAGGCACGCCGGCCACGGGCGTGCATGTGCACATCACCGCTGGCCACGGCGGGAATCTGCAACTCAGCCGCCAGACTCAGCAACGCCGCCAGCCGTCGAGTGTCGTCCTGTCCGCGATGCAGTTGCACCGCCAGCCACAGGCGTTCACCGAAGGTCTGTTGCAGCCAGCGGCCCTCATCCCGTTCATCGACGGCATCCGGCACCCACAACACCAGCAAACCGGGCAGCGGTTCACTGAAGTCTTCGCGCAGCACTTGATACTGGCCTTTCTGCGTACGGCGTCGGGCGCGAGTGATCAGCCGGCACAGCGCCTGATAGCCCTCAAGGTTCTCTACCAACAGCACCAGTTTCGGGCCGTTGTCGATGCGAATTTCGCTGCCGATAATCAGCGGCAGCTCCACCGATTTGGCCGCTTGCCAGGCGCGGACGATCCCGGCCAGGGTGCATTCGTCGGTGATCGCCAAGGCCTGATAGCCGTGTTTTTTCGCCCGTTGGAACAGTTCAAGCGCACTGGACGCACCGCGCTGAAAACTGAAGTTCGACAGGCAGTGCAATTCGGCATAGCCATCGCTCATGCGAACCAGCCCTGCAACCACAACGGGCCGCCCTCACCCACAGCCCGATAGGCCCAGCCCTGCTGGCCGGAGCGGTTCTGAATCAGGTAATAGTCGCGGCGCACATCGTCACCGTCCCACCAGCCGGATTCGATGCGCTCCGGGCCCATGAGGATGCGCGCCGAACCTTCGGCCACGGCGTGTGGCTCACCGAGCAACCAGCCCGGGCGATGAACACTCGGTAGCCCGGCGCAACGCTGTTTGTCGACGCCGTTCTGCCACGCGTTTTCCGGCCGGTGATCCGCCTGAAAACGCAGCCCCTGCACCGCGTCATCGCCCAAACGTGCGCGCAGGCGCTCGCGCAACTGCTCCCAGGGCAAGGTCTGCTGCGGCCGGTCATCGAACAGTTCCTGATACTGCGGCACGAAACTCGGCAGATCCTCGGCGCGCAACCGGAAACCGCGTACCGGCGCTTCGACCTGCACCTGCTCCAGCCGCCCACGGGCCAGTTCGAAGAGCATCGCCGGATCGCGCTCGGCGCTGAGCAAACCGACCTTGATCAGTGTGTCCGGCAGGCCGGCGTGCTCCAGATGCAGATCGAAACGCTGCACGCCGCTGTCACGTCCGCAAAGGAACGCCGACAGATCGCCGGTCAACCGTCGTAACGGAAACAGCAACGCCTGATGCGATTGCACGTCGAAATTCAGTTCGATGCGCACATCGAAGCGATCCGGCGGCAGATAGAACGCCAGCGCCAGCGGTCGTATGCCGCACAGGGTGTCCAGATGTTTGAGCATCTGCGCCTCGAAGCGCCGGGCCAAGGCCTGACGCGGCAGGTTCTGCACCTGGCTCAGATTGCGCAGGCCCATGCGCGACAGCGCCGTGGCCACGGGTGGTTCGAGGCCGATGCGGTCGATGGGCAGTTGGCCGAGATGATGCTGCAACGCCTCGACGTCGGGCACCACCAAGCCGTCATAGGCGTTGGCCAGCACCCGCGCCGCCACCGGATTCGGTGCGGCAACGATGCGATGACGAAAGCCCAGTTCCGTCAGCTCGCTGCGCAGGCGTGCCTCGAACTGCGTCCAGGAACCGAACAACCCGAGGCTGGACTCGATTTCAAACACCACGGTGCGCGGATAATGCACGCTGACCTGCGCGCTAAAACGGTAGGCCCATGCCGCGAGAAACTGCTGCCAGTGTTCGACTTCAGCCCCGTCGTAATCGGCGGTGGCAAAGCCTTTGCTCAAGGCTTGCGCGGCGGTCATCGACTGGCCGGGGCGCAAACCGAGTTCGCGGGCGGCCGGATTGACCGCTTGCAGCACCCGACGCTGGGCCGGGCCACTGAGCAGCACCAAGGGTTTATCGGGATCGGGACGCTGACGCAGAACCGCGTCGAGCGCCAATTGCGGGAACAGAATACACACCCAACGCATGATGACCTCAGTGCCCCACAGTGAAGGCAATCGGCGCCGTACGCGCCAGACCGCCACGGCACTTGAGCACTCGCAGTTGCGCGGGCCGTGCGTCGATGGCGATGCGCAACGCGGCCGGCGACGGGTTGACCGCTTCGCTCAACGGGCGCCACGCGAACGCCAGGGTCTGGCCGGTTTCCGCCGCCACCTGTAAACGCCGCAACGCGCGGTCATCGGCTTTATGCGGCCAGCACAAGACTGCGCCGCAACTGCCTGAACGCAGGCATTGCTCTGCCGCCCACAGCGCATCGCGTTCGCTGGCCTGAATCACCGACAACTGGCGCAGATCGACCCCGGCGTTCTCCCAAGCCTGCGGATACGGCACGAACGGCGGCGCTACCAGCACGATGCGCTCGCCCGCCGCCGACAGCCGCGCCAGCGTCGGCCACACCAGTTGCAGTTCACCGACACCGGGGCCGGCCAGCAGAATTTCACTCAGCGCCGCTTCCGGCCAGCCACCGCTGGGCAACGCCGCATCCAGCGCGGCGTGCCCGGTGGGTTGCGGGCTGGCGGCCGGTGGCGCAGGTCGGCCCCTCCAGACCTGGCCGCCATTGAACAGCGTATCCAACGCAACGACGGCGCCCATCAACCTTGCCTCACCAGACCGCAGAACACCCCTTCGATGGCCAGATCCTGATCGTCGCGCACGACAATCGGCTGATACGCCGGGTTGCGCGGCAACAGCCGCACCACGTCGCCGACGCGCTCGAAGCGCTTGATCGTCACTTCACCGTCCAGCCGGGCAACGACGATCTGGCCGTTGACGGCCTCGGGATTGCGCCGCACGCCGACCAGATCACCGTCGAGAATGCCGTCCTCGATCATCGAGTCGCCCTGCACTCGCAGCATGTAATCCGGGGTTCGGGAGAACAGTGCCGGATCGAGCATCAGGCGGTTATGGATGTCGGCATCGGCGCCGATTGGCGCACCGGCAGCCACCCGGCCAAGCACTGGAATATCCAGCAGTTCCGGACGTGCAGGTTGCCCCAGTAAACGAATGCCCCGGGCCTGATGGGGATTGACCTCGATAAACCCGGCTTCGGTGAGCGCGAGCACATGCTTGCGCGCCACGCTGCGTGAGGCAAAACCAAAAGCCTCGCTGATTTCAGCGAGGCTTGGGGGCTGACCGTGTTCGGCGATTCGATCGCGGATAAAAGTCAGGATGGCGGTACGGCGGGGAGTCAGGGTCGTCATGGAGTACATTTGTACTCTTTTGTGATTTTTCTGGCAACGACCGCCAGTCAGGCTGGCTAAACAAGATCAAAAGATCGCAGCGTGCCGCAGCTCCTACAGGGAAAATCAGCTCAAATCACGCTCGGCCAAAAAACCGGTGATGAAGTCGATAAACGCCAGCACTTTGGCCGTGGCCCGCCGATGGCTCGGATACACCGCGAGAATGTGCGGGCCAAAACTGTCCGGGTCGATATCGTAATCGGCCATCACCCGCACCAGTCGCCCATCAGCGATGTACGGCGCAGCACTCCACAACGGCGTGTGCAGCAAACCGCGCCCGGCCAGCGCACTGGCCAGCAGCAAGTCGTAATTGTCGCTGCGCAATCGTGGTGCGGCCAGCTGCGTCAGGCTCAGGCGCTGACCGTCACGCTCGGCCCACCAGAATTCGCGGCTGAGCAACGGGTGCCGATACAACAGCCATTCATGTTGTTCTAGGGTTTGCGGCGTCACCGGCAAGCCCTTGCGCGCCAGATATTCCGGGCTGCCGCACAACGCCAGTCGATTGCTGCCGACCACCCGCGCAATCAGCCCCGGCAAGTTGTCGTGGCCCTCGCGCAACGCCAGGTCATAACCACTTTCCAGCAGATTGACGAACTCGTCGCACAAATCCACTTGCAGGCTGATCTGCGGGTATTGCTGTAAAAAACCGTCACACACCTGATCGAGAAACGCCCGCCCATAGGCCAGCGGCGCGGTGATTTTCAGGCTGCCGCGCAGACCGTGCTGCAGTTGCTCGACTTCCTCGCTGGCTTCATCCAGCCGTTGCAACACCTGCCGCGCGGTTTCCAGATACAGCCGACCGATTTCGGTCAGCAAAATCCGCCGCGTGCTGCGCTCGAACAGCCGCGCACCCAGCTCGGACTCCAGATGATTGACCGCTTTGGTCAACGCCGACGGGGTCTTGCCCAGTTGCTCGGCGGCGCGGCTGAAACTGCCGAGCTGCGCGGTGACCACGAACATTTTCAATGCACTCAGCTTGTCCATGCTTTTTCCATTCAGGCAAAAACGTTTTTCGTCAGGGAGGCGTTCTGTCAGGCGCTGACAGTCACTAATCTCGCCATCAGACGCAATAACAAGGAAATCTTCAATGAAAAGATTCATCCCGAGTCTGTTGGTAGTCGCTGTAAGTTTTGCCTCGATGGAAGCCATGGCCGCCACCGATCTGGTGCTGCTCAATGGCAAGATTTTTACTGCCGACCGCGCTCACCCCAAGGTTCAAGCCCTGGCCGTGGAGAACGGCAAGGTGCTGAAAGTCGGCACCGACGCGCAGATCAAAGCCTTGATCGGCCCCGGCACCCAAGTGATCGACCTCGGCGGCAAGGCGTTGATGCCCGGCCTGATCGACAGCCATTCCCACGCGATTTTCGGCGGACTGGAAATGGTCTCGGCGAATATGGAAGACGAAGTCGTCGCACTCGCCGAACTGGAAAAACGCCTGCGTGCCTGGCGTGAAGACGGCAAGGCCAAACATGGCGACGTGCTCAGCATCGCCGGCATGAGTTCGGCGTATTGGGCGCAGGCCGAGGCCTTGGGCAAAACCTTCAACAATGGCGAATGGGCCAGCGTGCCGGTGGTGTTTATCGGCAGCGACCACCACACGGCGTGGGCCAACAACACCATGCTCAAGCGCTCGGGCGTTGATGCAGCGCTTCTGAAAAACCTGCCGGACGCTGAAAAAGACACCATCGGCAAACTGGCCAACGGCGAGCCCAATGGCTTTGTAGTGGATGCCGGATGGGATCGCGTCGCCTCGAAAATGCCGGTGCCAAGCCCCGCCGACATGTTGAAAGCCGCGCAATCGGCGGTGCGTTACAACAACAGCCTGGGCATCACGGCGTGGATGGACCCCGCCGCCAACGCCGCGCCGGGCGAACCGGTATTCGCCCTCAAACCCACCGAGAAAACCGTCGGCGTGCTGCCGGCCTACAAGGCGCTGTCGGAAAGCGGCCAGATGAGCGTCCACGTTGCGGCGCTGCTGGTGGCAAATTCGAAAAGCGTGCCCGCCGACCTCGATACGCTCGACAAAGTGCGCCAGCAGTTTCAGGGCATTCCCAATCTGACGCTGCCGGGGATCAAGATCTTCGCCGACGGTGTGATTGAATTCCCGGCGCAGAGCGCAGCGATGATCGATCCGTACAGCAACTCGCACAAACAGGGCGAGTTGCTGATCGATCCTGCACATTTCGGTGAACTGGTCAGCGCCATCGACCAGCGTGGCTGGCTGGTGCACATCCACGCCATCGGCGACCGCGCGGTGCGTGAATCACTGAACGGCATCGCTCAGGCGCGCAAGGATCGGCAGAGCGGCATTACCCACTCGATCACTCACCTGCAAATGGTCAATCCGAAAGAGTTCGCCCGGTTCAAACCGCTGAACGTGATCGCGTCGATGCAATTGCTGTGGGCCAGCGCCGACGACTACACCACCGACATGATCAAGCCCTACGTCAGCGCCCTCGCCTTCCGTTATCAATATCCGGCGCATTCGCTGCTCAAACAGGGCGCGACCATTGCCGGTGCCAGTGACTGGCCGGTGTCCTCGCCGAATCCGTTCAACGCCATGGCCCAGGCCATTACCCGCGTCGGCCCGCTGGGCGTGCTCAACGCCGATGAACGTCTGGACCGCGAGACCATGTTCTACGCCTACACCGTCAACGCGGCGCGGACCATTGGCCTGGACAAGCAGATCGGTTCGCTGACACCGGGCAAACAGGCTGACTTCATCGTGGTCGACCGCGACGTGTTCAGCGTCGATAACAAAGCCCTGCATGACACCCAGGTCCTGCAAACCTGGTTCGGCGGCCGTCAGGTCTACACCGCCGCCCAATAACAATAATGATCCCCTTGTGGGAGCGGGCTTGCTCGCGAAAGCGGTATGACATCCAGCGATGATGTCGACTGATCCACCGCTATCGCGAGCAGGCTCACTCCTACAGTTTTTCTTTCTGCCCAATAACAATCACAACAATGGGACTTCACATGAAAGCCTTGCCCCTGTTCGCCCTGACTTCCTTGAGTCTGCTGCCCTTGAGCAGCTACGCCGTGCCCTTGAACGATGACTTCTCGGTGGCGGTGGACTTGACCCTGGCCAGCGATTACCGCACTCGCGGCATCTCGCAGACCCTCAACGACCCCGCCGCACAAGCCGGTTTGACCCTGGCGCACAGCAGCGGTCTGTACATCGGCGCCTGGAGTTCCAACGTCGATTTCGGCGGCGATCTGAAAACCCGTCAGGAAGTCGATTACTACGCCGGCTGGCTGTGGCAGGCGACCGAAGCGGTCAGTCTCGATCTGGGCTACATCAAATACGCCTACCCCAAGGAAAGTCAGTTCAACCAGAGCGAGGTCTACGGCATTCTCGGCGCCTACGGGGTGAAACTCGGCGCGTACTATTCCAGCGATGCGCCGGGCGAAGACAGCAAGCAAAGTTCGATGTACAGCTACATCGGTTATGAAACCGAATTGCCCTTCGAATCAGGGCTGAAACTGCGTTACGGCAATATGGACTTCAAGGACCCGCACATGTACTCATCATCCGGTCACGGCGATGCGTCCTACCGCGAGTGGGAAGTCAAAGTCACGCACAACCTGGCCGGGGTGGTGCTGGGGTTGAGCTATATCGATACCGACGTCTCAAAAACCGAGTGCCAGAGCAACTGGGGCTACAAGGATGTGTGCAGCGCGACGCTGGTGGCGAGCATCAACAAATCTTTCTGAAGCACCACAATCCCTGGTAGGAGCTGCGGCACGCTGCGATCTTTTGATTCTGCTTGTAAAAACAAGATCAAAAGATCGCAGCGTGCCGCAGCTCCTACAAGGGCCGCATTCGGATGCGGGTGATTGTTACTGGATGTTTACAGAATTTTTACTAACGTTCTTCTACAGTTACGCGCGTAATCGCGTGTGTTTTCTATCTCAGTAGAGGAACGTTTTGAATGGCTTTGGGCAAAGGACTGCGTTTACCGTCCATCACTCCTACCCGACTGGTGCTGCTGTTTTCTTTGGCATTGGTGGCGTTGTACAACCTGGCGACCTGGAAGGCGCTCGGTACGTTGATCACCCTGCAAGGCGCGCACAAACTGGCGTTTTTTGCTTCCTTCGCACTGTTTCTGTGGGCCGCCATTACCCTGCTGCTGACGCTGGTGTCGTTCAAGTGGACGCTGAAACCGGCGCTCACCGTCGTCGCCCTGCTCTCGGCCTGCGCGGCGTATTTCATGAACGAATACGGGATCACCATCGATACAGTGATGATCCAGAACGTCTTCGAAACCAACCCGGCGGAAGCCACGGCGCTGTTCAGCGGCAAACTGCTGACTTACCTGCTGCTGCTCGGCGTGCTGCCGGCGGTGTTGATCTGGCGCTGGCCGGTGAGTTATCGACCGTTCTTTCGCGGGCTGCTGAACAAGGTGCTGGTGATCATCGCCTGCGTGCTAGTGATTGCTGCTTCGGTGGCTGCGTTCTATTCCACCTACGCGCCGATCTTCCGTCAGGAAGACAAGCTCACCCACTTCATTAACCCGACCAACTACATCTACGCGATCAGCAAGTACACCAAGCAGCGTCTGGGGATCAAAAAGCACTTCGTGGTGCAGGCCATCGGTGAAGACGCGGTGATGAGCGCCAAAGCCGCCAGCCGCGAGAAGAAATCGCTGATGGTCTTTGTGGTTGGCGAAACCGCCCGCGCCGATCACTTCTCGCTGAACGGTTACGAACGCGAGACCAATCCCGAACTGAGCAAGCTCGATATCCTCAACTTCAGTAAAGTGCATTCCTGCGGCACGTCGACGGCGGTGTCGGTGCCGTGCATGTTCTCGATGTTCCCGCGTGAGGATTACAGCGACAAGAAAGGCAAAACCTACGAAGGCCTGCTCGACATCCTGCAACGGGCCGGCGTGCAAGTGCTGTGGCTGGACAACAACAGCGACTGCAAAGGCACCTGCCTGCGCGTGCCGCACCGTGATATCGCGAAGAATCAGCCGGGGCCGTTTTGCGACGGCAATAACTGCCTCGACGAGGCGCTGCTGGCCGATCTGCAGGCCTATATCGACAGCCTGAAAGGCCACGCGATCATCGTCCTGCACGCCGACGGCAGCCACGGCCCGGAGTATTACGAGCGCTATCCGCAAACGCTGGAGCGCTTCAAACCGATCTGCCACACCAATCAACTGGGCAGTTGCATCCGTGATGAACTGGTGAATGTGTACGACAACACCATCCTCTATACCGACCATTTCCTGGCCAAGGTGATCGAGTTGCTCAAGCGCAATCAGGACAACCTCGACACTTCGATGGTCTACGTTTCCGATCATGGCGAATCACTGGGTGAAAACGGTCTGTACCTGCATGCCGCGCCGTATGCATTGGCGCCCGAGGCGCAGACGCATGTGCCGATGGTGATGTGGTTTGGTGAAAGTACGTTGACCCATGAAGGGATTGATCGGGGTTGTCTGCAAGGCAAGCGTGATGACGCGGATCTGAGCCATGACAACCTGTTTCATTCGGTGCTTGGATTGTTCGAAGTAAAAACCTCGCTGTATCAGCCGGGGCTGGACATCTTCCACGGCTGCCGCCCAGCCATGACCGCCGCGCAATAACCGACAACCACAAATCCCTGTAGGAGCTGCGGCACGCTGCGATCTTTTGATTCTGCCTGTAAAAACAAGATCAAAAGATCGCAGCGTGCCGCAGCTCCTACAGGGGATTTTGGTGGATCAGGGATTGAGGTTTTCCAGGAAGGGCCACGGGTAGATTCCGCGTTCGTGGCCATCGCTGAATACCAGTTGCAGGCCATAACCCTGCGGGTTGAGTTCGATTATCCGCACTCGCTCATCAACCATCGGCGTCGAACCACACAGGCGAAATGCGCGGCATTGTGAGCACGGACACTGACGGCGCAGTTCTGCGTGATTGAGTACCGATTCGCGACCGTCCGGCCAGCTCAGGCGCAGGGTTTTCTCGCTTTGCGAGTTGGCGACCGATAGCGGGTTCATTGCAACTGACTCAAGGCGATGCGCACGGCTTTGCGCACTTCCGGATCGCCGTCATCTGCCGCTGCCTGCAACGCCGCCACCGCGCCGCGATCATTCAATTCACCCAGTGCCAGCGCCGCTTCCTTGCGCAGATTGCTGATGCGATGGCTCAGGGTTTCGATCAGCGCTTGCAGTGCCGGGGCGAAACGCAAACGACCGAGGCTGCGGGTGGCACGCAAGCGGACTTGCCAGTAATCATCGGCCAGTGCTTCGACCAGTGCCGGGCCAGCATCGACGTGGCCGACCTTGCCCAGCGTCGTCGCCGCTTCTTCGCGCACCTGCCATGCCGAATCCTGCAAAGCCTGACGCAGCGCCGGCAGCACTTCGGCGCCGGACGCCAGACCCAGCGCACCGGTGGCGGCGCGACGCACGTCAGTGTCAGGGTCATCACTGGCCAGACGTGCCAGCGCCGGCAAGGCGTCGAGCTGTTTGAGCCAGCCAAGCACGCCGACAGCTTCGCGGCGCACGCTGGCATCGGTATCGTTCAACGCCAGCAGCGCAGCAGGCGCCGCATCGGCAAAGCGCAATTCGCGCAAGGCCCGGAACGCGGCGATCCGCACCGCGACTTCGGCGTGCGCGGTCCACGGCAGAATCACCACGCCCGCCGCTTCAGTCTTGAGCAGGCTCAGGCTCTGCGCAGCGGCGGCTTGTACCGCCGGGGCCGGATCAGTCAGGGCCTGACACAAGGCCTCGACCACTGGCTCGTCCTCCCAGGCCTCCAGCAACCGCGCCGCTTCGGTACGAACTTCTTCGGCAGGATCGTGCGCTAAACGTTCGACCAGCCACAGCAAGCCGTCCGGTTCTTCGAGGTCGGCCAGATCGATCAGGGCGATGCGCCGTACTCCAGCGTCCTCGGCCATCAGACGCGGTTGCAGGGCAAGAATCTCGGTGTTATCGGTCACAGCAAAAAATGAGGTCATAGGGCAAATCGCGGCAAAGGGTTTTCAGGAGGCAGGCCGAGCGGATTCAAGCGTGGCAGCGGCCGGTCGTTGTCGTGGCGCAGCAGGTCGAGGCAATGGCGTTTGAGGCGCGAGAACTCGGCGCTGGTGACCAGTTCGGTGGTGCGCGGACGAGGAAAGTCGAGGCGCAGGTCTTCGATAATTCGCCCCGGTCGTGCACTCATCACCAGCAAGCGGTCGGCGAGAAACAGCGCCTCGTCGATGTCATGCGTGACGAACACCACGGTGGTGCGGATGCGCGTCCAGATGTCCAGCAGCAGTTCCTGCATGTTCAGTCGGGTCAGTGCATCCAGCGCGCCGAACGGCTCGTCCATCAGCAACAGGCGCGGACGATTGACCAGCACCCGGGCGATTTCGACCCGTTGCTGCATGCCGCCCGATAGCTGATCGGGCCAGCGTTCGGCAAAGCCGTCGAGACCGACCAGCGCGAGGATTTCATCAGCGGCGCGATGGCGTTCGGTCTTGCCGATACCGCGCATCTTCAGACCGAAAGCGACGTTGTCGCGCACCGTGCGCCACGGGAACAACGTGTGGTGCTGAAAGACCATGCCGCGCTGCGGTGACGGCCCGGACACTTCGCTGCCATCAACCTTGAGGCTGCCGGCATGCGCTTGCAGGTGACCGGCCAGGGCGCCGAGCAATGTCGACTTACCGCAACCGGACGGGCCGAGAATGCACACGAACTGTCCCGGTTCGATCTGGCAATCCAGCGCTTGCAACGCTTCGAACGCTTGCTGGCCCTCGCCAAGCACGATGGACAATTGACGGATATCGATCCGCCCTTCCGGGGTTTGCATCGCAGTCATCAGGCTTTTCCTCGTGGGCGATGCCACGGCGTGAACAGCCCGCCGAGGCGTTTGATCAACAGGCTACTGCCCATGCCCAAAACGCCGATCAGCAACATGCCGACGACGATGTCGGCGTAGTTCTGAATGGTGTAGGACTCCCAGGTGTAGTAGCCGATGCCGAACTGGCCGGAGATCATTTCGGCGGTCACCAGACAGAACCACGAGGTGCCCATGCCGATGGCCAGGCCGGTAATGATGCTCGGCGCGGCACCCGGCAGAATCACTTCCAGCAAGACCGCCCGCCGCCCTGCCCCGAGGCTTCTGGCCGAGGCGATCAGACGCGGGTCAACGCCTTCAACGCCGTGCACGGTGTTAAGCAGGATCGGGAACAGCGCGCCGGTGAAGGTGATGAACACCATCGACAGCTCGGACGACGGGAACATCAGGATCGCCAGTGGAATCCATGCCACGGCCGGGATCGGGCGTAGCACTTCCAGCGGAGGCAGCAGCAGGTCTTCGGCCCACTTCGAGCGGCCGATGGCCAGGCCAAGTGCGATGCCGATGATCAGTGCGGCAAGGTATCCGGCGAAGACCCGGCTGAGACTGCTGGTCAGGTGTTGGGCGAGCTTGCCGGAGTCGCCGAGGCCGAGTGCGGCTTCAATGACGGCCACGGGGGTGGGAACGTTGGCGAAGGTGACCAGGCCAAGATTCCAGTGGTGGCTGGCGGCGAGTTGCCAGAACAGCAGGCAGAGCAGCAGCGAGGCTGTCCTTGATCCCCAACGTGTAATGGATGTGAGCATAGTTCTTCCTCAATACCAGAACCCTGTGGGAGCGGGCTTGCCCGCGATGAGGCCGGTACATCCAACATTTTTGCCGAATGTAAGTCCGCCATCGCGGGCAAGCCCGCTCCCACAGGGGAATATGGCGCGTTCAAAATCAGCGGGCGGTCACGGCCTGGGTCGTGGCGTCGGTGAAGTCGAAGACCTTGCCGCCCTGCGCCGCCGCATATTGCTGGGCCTGGCCCTTGAGCAGGAATGCACTCAAACGGCCCTTGGCATCACTGGCAAACCACGCCTGCTCCGCCAGCAATTTGATCCCGCTGTCACCGGCCTGCGCATACACCGCACGAATGGTTTTGCCTTCCTGCTTGAGGCCGGCCAACGCGGTGAACGCCGATTCAGCCGAGGCGTACTGGCGCACCTTGTCTTCGCCGCGCACCCAAATCTCGGTGACATGGCTGAAGTCGCTGATCGGCTTACCGGTGGCCGCATCCACGGCTTTCAGAGGCGTTTGCGCGTAATCAGCCAATTGCGCCGTGTAGTCGAGTTTCGAAGCCTTGAACGCCGCACGAATGTATTGATCGTCGATAAAGTTGTTCAGATCCAGTCCGCGATCGGCTTTCTTCAACAGCTTCAACGTATCTATTGCAGTGCCCACAGCCTGACGGTATTCCGGTTTCCAGCTCAGGTCGCGGGTCTGCACGCCGAGCGGGCCGTGGAACAGGTAATTGACCTCGGCATCGACGCCAGTGACTTTGGCGATCAGCTCGCTGTACTTCTCAGGCTCCGCCGCCAGCAATTGATTGGCTTCGATGCTCGCACGCAGATAGGCGACGACGATTTCCGGGTATTTCTTCGCATAGGCCTGATCCACTAGCGCACCGTGGAAAGTCGGCGCATTGGCCTGGGCACCGTCGTAAATCTTGCGAGCGAAACCACGGCTGGGGAACAGTTCGGCGAACGGCACGAAGTCGGCGTGCGCGTCGATCTTGCCGGCCTGCAACGCCGAGCCGGCGACTTCCGGCGGCTGGGCAATGATGTTCACGTCCTTGAGCGGGTCCCAGCCCTGCGCCGCCACCGCCCGCAACAACATGCCGTGCGCAGTGGAGGCGAACGGCACGGAAATGGTCTTGCCCTTGAGTTCGCTCAGCGACTGCACGCTCGACGCGCTCGGCACCACAATGCCGTTGCCGCTGCCCTTGATACTGCCCGACAACACGCTGATAAACAGGCTGTGTTTGCCCGCCGTTTCAAACGCCACGCCGTTGAAGGCGCCGGGGAAATCGGCCATCGCGCCGAAGTCGAGTTTGCCGGCGACCATCTCGTTGGTCAGCGGCGCGCCACTGGTGAAGTTTTTCCACTGGACGTCGTATTGGGCGTCTTTGTATTGGCCGTCGTGCGGCAGGTATTTGTCGAGCAGGCCGAGTTCACGGATCAACAGACCGCCCGCGGCGCAGTTGATGGTGGTGTCCTGGGTGCCGATGGCGATGCGGATGGTTTCGGCCGAGGCCGACAAACTGAACGATGCCAGTACCAGACCGGCGATTGCTGCACGCAACATGGTTGTTTCCCCTCGAATCATTTATTGGATGTTCGTCTCCGCCACGATCAGGGCGCGGTGGGAAACGAGGGGTGTCTTTGAATCGAGCGTCCGGTGTTTGCGGATGGCTTTTTATGTTGTCTGGGTGGGCCTCATCGCTGGCAAGCCAGCTCCCACAGGTTTCTCTGGTGTCTATGAATCCAAGCCCCGCTGCAAATCCCTGTGGGAGCTGGCTTGCCAGCGATGGCGTCCTTAGAGTCAACGCAGGAGATAGGGGATTTCGACTTTCACCGCGCCTGTCGGGCAATCCTTTTCACACGGCATGCAGTACCAGCACTCGTCGAACGCCATGTAGGCCTTTTGCGTAGCTGGATTAATCGCCAGCAGGTCCATCGGGCAGACGTCGACGCACACGGTGCAGCCCTTTTCGGCAATGCATTTGTCCTCGTCCACGGTGACCGGGGCGTTGGAGCGGAAGAAGATTTCCTGGGCTTGATAGGCCATGGTTCGGGCTCTCTGTCAGTGATGCATCACGCGGCGAAGGCGCCAACGCGCAAGCGGTCGTAGGCCTGCATTTCTTCGGCATCGAGCGGGATGATGTAAGGCTCGACGGCTTTCTTGAAACTGGTCATTTGACCGTCATCGCCCTTCTTCAAATGGCAATGGCAGAACCATTCTGCGTCGTCGCGTTGCGGGTGATCGACGCGATAGTGGTACAAACCCCAGCGGCTTTCAGCGCGAAACAACGAAGCGCGGGCGGCCATTTCGGCGCAGTCGCGGATCACGCTGGTTTCCATGGCGCGCATCAGTTCGTGGGCGTTGTTGGCCTTCACCTGGTCGAGGTCACGCTCGATGTCGCTGAAGCGTTGCAGGCCGATCTGCATTTTTTTGGTCACTTTCGGCGGTTGCAGGTAGTCGTTCACGAACCGTCGCAGTTTGTATTCGACCTGCGCGGGCGGCAGGCCGTGCTCGCGATCCAGTGGCGCGTAGACCCGGGCCTTTTCGGTTTCGACCTGCTTGGCATCCAGCGCGGAGAACTCGCGGTCAGCGACAAAATCAGCGGCGTTATGCCCGGCAAACCAGCCGTAGGTGAACGCGCCAAGCATGTAGTTGTGCGGCACCGCCGCCATGTCGCCTGCCGAGTACAAGCCTTTCACCGAAGTCTCGGCGCGTTCGTTGACCCATACGCCGGACGCCGAATGCCCGCTGCAAAAACCGATTTCGGAGATGTGCATCTCGACCATCTGCGTGCGGTAATCGGTGCCACGATTGGCGTGAAACTGGCCACGACTAGGGCGCTCGTTGCTGTGCAAAATCTCTTCGATGTTCTGGATGGTTTCCTCGGCCAGGTGATCGAGTTTGAGGAACACCGGGCCGTTGCCGCTTTCCAGTTCCTGGTGAAACTCCCACATCATCTGCCCGCTCCAGTAGTCGCACTCGATGAAGCGTTCACCCTTGTTGTTCGCGGTGTAGCCACCCAAGGGGCCGGTGACGTAGGCGCAGGCCGGGCCGTTGTAATCCTTGATCAACGGATTGATCTGGAAGCATTCGAGGTTCGCCAGTTCGGCCCCGGCGTGATAGGCCATGGCGTAGCCGTCGCCGGCATTGGTCGGGTTTTCGTAGGTGCCCATCAAGTAACCCGAGGACGGCAAACCGAGGCGCCCGGCCGCGCCGCACGCCAGAATCACTGCCTTGGCCTTGATCACATGGAAATCGGCGGTGCGGCAATCGAAGCCCATCACGCCGTTGACCGTGCCCTCCTCGTCGGTCAGCAAGCGCGTGCAGACCAACCGATTGGTGATGCTCACCCGCGCGCGTTTCAACTGACGATAAAGAACCTTTTTGATGTCGTGCCCTTCCGGCATCGGCAGCACGTAGGCGCCCATGTGATGGACTTTCTTCACCGCGTAATCGCCGGTTTCATCCTTCTCGAACTTCACGCCCCAGCGGTCGAGTTGCTCGATGGTTTCAAAGCTGTGGGTTGCGTAGGCGTACACCGCCGCCTGATTGACGATGCCGTCGTTGGCGATGGTGATTTCCTTGGTGTACTGCTCCGGCGTGGAATGCCCGGGAATGATCGCGTTGTTGAGGCCATCCATGCCCATGCTGATCGCGCCGCTGCGTTTGACGTTGGCCTTGTCGACCAGCAACACGCGCAGATCGCGGTTCTTCTCTTTGGCCTTGATCGCCGCCATCGGGCCAGCGGTGCCACCGCCGATGACGACGATGTCGTATTCCTGTTCGAGGGTGTTGCGAGTCATCTTTACGCCCCTTTTTGCCGGTCGATCCGCAGGCGGTACTGGAACGCATCGCCACGGTAGTAAAGGTGTTCGAAGTCCAGTGGCTGGCCGTTGGCGTCGTGGGTCAGGCGTTCGATGCGCATGATCGGCGAGCCCGCCTCGACATTCAGCGCCTGAGTCAGGTCGCTGTCGGCGAGTACCGCATCGATGGCCAGATCAGCATGGCCGAGGGCGATGCCGCAGTCGTTTTCGAGGATCAGGAAGATGTCGCGGGTGACCAGATCGGCCTTCTCCAGACGCTCGCCGATGGCTTTGGGCAGATAGGTAATTTCCAGCGAGATCGGCTCGCGGTTGATCAGCCGAACGCGTTTGATCTGCGCCACGGTTTCGCCTTCGGCGACTTGCAGACGCTCGGCGACGCGTTTGTCCGCCGCGATGAATTTGAAACTGCGCAGACGGTTGATCACCTCGTAACCGCGACCGGTCATCGACTCGGCGAGGCCTTGCAGGCTGCTGACGTTTTGGAAGGTCTTGGGCTTGGCGACGAAAGTGCCTTTGCCGTGGATCTTGAAGATCAGCCCTTCTTTTTGCAGATCACCCAAGGCCTGGCGCACGGTGATGCGGCTGACTTTGAACAGCGTGCCAAGCTCGCTTTCCGAGGGCATCTGACTGTCTTGCGGGTATTCGCCGTCAAGAATGCGCGCACGCAGGACGTCGCGCAGTTGGGTGTGCAGCGGAACGCTGCTGAGGGAGAGAACGTTATCGGTCATCAGGGGATCACTTGTTATAACGAGTTATGACGTGATCTTAGAGACGTTATGACAAGTTTGAGAAATACCGAATGGGCATAACCTTAGATGCAGGTTGAGCTGGCTTTTGTGGTGAGGGGATTTATCCCCGTTGGGTTGCGAAGCAGCCCCAAACCCTGCCAGTACAGGCGTTCTGAACTACCGGGTTGCCTGGATTTGCGACGGCTGCGCCGCCGAACGGGGATAAATCCCCTCGCCACAGGTTTGGGTCTGAAAGGGGGAATTTTCAGTGACGCTTAAGGATCTGGTCCATCACCCAGTCGGTTTTCAGTGCCTGTTCGGCCATTGCCGGATGCTGTGAATCGCCACGGATGTGCGCGTTCATGCCCATAACGTGATGCCACTGAATATGCTCGTGGTGCGGGATTTCCAGGCTGATCTGCTCATCGGCAAACAGTTGCAGCGGATGCTCATCAAACACTGAAAAACTGATGCGCCCAAGACTGCCGATGATCTCGACCCGATCCTCGCGTCGATCCGCGACAAAGCTCCAGCAGCCCATCCCCAGCGCCCCGGAGGCAAACCGCCAACTGGCGCTGACCGCGTCTTCCGCCGCATACAACCCGGCCTGACGCGCAGTGAATCCAGCAACTTCAACGATGTCGCCGAGCAGGTACTGGAACAGGTCGAAACCATGACTGGCAAGATCAGCGAAATAACCGCCGCCCGCCACCGCCGGATCGGTGCGCCAATTGTTCCTGCCGTCCAGATCCATCGGTGACGGCGCCTTGGTCAGCGTCCAGCTCAGGTGCCGAACCTCGCCGATACGCCCCTGCGCCAGCCACTGCCGCACTTGCTGGAAGCGCGGCAACGAGCGGCGATAGTAGGCAACGAACAGGTGCAAACCGGCATCGGCGAACGCCTGCTGCATCTCGCGACTTTGCCCGACGTTGAGCGACATCGGTTTTTCCACGCAGCAATGCTTGCCGGCGGCGGCGACTTTCAGGCTGTAGGCGTGATGGCTGTCAGGTGGCGTGGCGATGTACACCGCGTCCACTTCAGGGTCGTTGATCAGCGCATCGACATCGGTGTAAACCCGCGCGATGCCGTGGCGCGCGGCGTAATCGGTCACCGCGTCAAGACGCCGGCCCATCACCGCCACCAGCGCCGAACCGGGCGCCTTGTAGAAGGCCGGCCCGCTCTTGCGCTCGGTGACGCTGCCACAACCGATCATGCCCCAGCGCACCAAGTTCATCGTCATTCCTTATGCGTTAGCCCATGCGCAGAGCGCGCAGATCCAGGTGACCGTCCTTCAGCGGCGGGCACCAGTAGTAGCCGCCAGTGATAGGCCGGCTGATGCGATACAGACCGTCGGTGATGCCGTCTTCCAGACCGCTCATGCGCCGCAGTTGCGCTTCGAATGCATCGAGGGAGAAGCCGAACGCGAGGAACATCAGGCCCGCACGATCACCTTCGATCCATGGCATCGAACGACGAACAACGAACGCCTCAGGGGCAAAGCTTTCCTGCGCGGTGCGTTTGACGTGGGCGGAGATCGGCGCGTCGTCGATCTCTTCGTTGTCGCTCAGACGACGGCCCATGATGTTGTCTTTGTCCTCGGCGGACAGCGCATGGAAACCTTTGAGGTTGTGCTGCCATTGCTGGATCGCGGCAAAGCTGCCACCAACCAGACCTTCAGCGCCCTCTCCCTGCAAGGCAGCGGCGATGGCGGCTTCATCGTGCGGGTTTTCGGTGCCGTCTTCGTAGCCGGTCAGGTCGTGGCCGTCCTTGTGGCGGAAGGCTTCCTGCATCTGCGCCAGACTGAATGCCGGTGCCAGAGCCGCCTCAAAGGCATTGCAGCGGTTGAGCAGGTCACCACGGTCGACGCCATGCAACCACACCCACAGCGCGTGCTGAGTCGAAGGGTTTTCCACGCCGACACCGGACATGGCCGGGAAGCTGCGCAGGCCTTCGATCTGCACGTTGAGGGCCTTGGCCAGGGATTCACCGAAACCGACCACCGCCGACTTGCCGTCCACCAGATTCAGCAGGTTGTCGATCGCTTGCGGCAGTGCTTCAACCGACTCAAGAGCGAAAAACAGATGACGTGCTTGCAGCGGAACGGGGGTGGCGAGAATGCCCGGCTGGTAATAACTCATGTGAACTCCTTGGGAAAGTGCGCGGAGTTTACCTGTAGCCAGACAGTTTGTGGGGTTGAAGCTTCTAAACCAACGCCGTCCCCTCATTGCGCCACGCACTCGGGCTCATCCCCGTCCAGCGTTTGAACGCCCGGCGAAAACTGCGCACATCGCTGTAACCGACTTCCTCGGTTATCCGTTCAATCGGCATGTCCGGATTCGCCAGCAGACTCATCGTCCGCGCCTGACGCACTTGCTCCAGCAGAGCTTCAAACGTCAGCGCATGCTCAGTCAGCCGTCGGCGCAAGGTGCGACTGCTCATGTTCAGGTCTCCGGCGATCTTTTCGATGTGACTGCCGCAACTCAGATCCCGAGCGATCGCCCGCTCCACGGCCTGGATCAGGTCCAGTTTCTGATGCACTTGCGCCGCTTCCAGCTCCAGCAAGTTGACCGCCTGACGCAGCGCCAGAGAATTATGATTGGGCAGGTTGACGTCGAGCCAGCGCGCGTCGATCAGCATGCGGTTGTGCAGGCAGCCGAAGCGCACTTCGGTGCCAAGCAAACGATGATATTCACTGAGGTAATCCGGCGCGGCATGCACGAACTCCACGGCAATCGGCCGGAACTCCGCCCCCGCCAAAGCCCGCCCGTATACCAGCAGGCTAGCGAAAAACTCTTCGACCGCAAACACCTGAACCTCGGCAAACGGCAGACGACATTCGGCATCAACATGGACCTGATCGCCCACCACATCGACGCTGGAAACCACGATCCCGCCAGAGGTGTGCTGATGACGAATGCCCAAGGCAAACGCATCGCGCAGCGTCTTGCACAGCGACAACACATGGCCGAGCAAACCCAAGGTACCCAGCACGTTCTGCGCCCCGACCCACAAGCCGAGCCCCTGATTGGGCAGCACTTTCAGCGTGCGCTGAATCATCGCCACGGCCTGACGGTAGGAAATCCGCTGCGCCGGGTCCTGCAAATCCTCGAAAGTAAAACCCAGACCACGGCACAGGCTTTCGGGCTGGATGCCTTTGAGTTCAGCGACTTCAGCGAGGGTTTGCAGGAGAAACGGCGACACCAGCGCCAGTTCGTAGGTGGGATCGACGACTTTGATATTCATGGGGTAGACATTCCGGAGCACGCTTGATTGTTATTTTTGTAACCGGTTATGTCGAAAGAAGTTAGCACAGGGTTTGCGGGCTGTCCGCAGAAGTCCCCCTATGTGTCCGCCAATACCCTGCCCCATTGGGCGCCAAGCGCTTATTTCTATAGTGCCAGCATCCTCCGTGCCGGCGTTGCGCCCAAAAAACACAATAATAATGAGGACGGATATGAACCCGAACCGCGCGACATTCCCCTTGCGCCTGGCCCTGACGATGATGGGTTGCGCCGCATCCCTGCCGGCGCTGGCGACCGAAGCTGGCGTCGACAATATCGGCCCCGGCACCGACGGTTTTTTCATGTTGCCGCTGGACGTCAACAGCCTTCCGGAGAACATGGTCGCGTTCAACCTCTACTACAACCATTACAAGTCGACCAAGCTCAACATCAGCTCGCTGGGCGGCAAAGTGCCGAATGTCGATATCGAGTCCACCGCGGTGATTCCGCGTCTGGACTACCTGAGCCCGGTGCGCGTGTTCGGCGGGAGGCTGGCCGGTTACATAGCCCAGCCGTGGCTGAAACAGGAAGTCTCGGTGTACGGCGCCAGCGATACCCGCGAGGGCATGGGCGACACCACCGTCGCGCCGATCATTCTGTGGGACATGGGCAAGAACCTGACCCTCGGCGCTGCCCTCGAAGTCACGGTGCCCACCGGTGAATACGCCGTGGATCGGCTGGCCAACACCAGCAACAATTTCTACACCTACAAACCGCTGTTCTCCTTCACCTGGCTGCCGACCGATAAAACCGAAGTGTCGATTAAGACCACCTACAGCTTCAACGCGAAGAACAAGGACACCGACTACAAGTCCGGGCAGATCTTCCACTTCGATTATTCGGCCAGCTACAAAATCACCGACGATTTGATGTTCGGTATCAACGGCTACTACCTGAAACAGACCACCGACGACAAACAGTTCGGTCACACGGTGCAGTTTGCCGGGCAAGATGTGGATGACGGCGTGCGTGGGCAGGTTTTCGCGATTGGTCCGGCGTTGCACCTGACCTTCCTCAAGTACGCCAGCGCGGAGATCCGCTGGGCCAAGGAATTCGACGTGGAAAACCGGCCTGAGGGCGACATGCTCTGGGCCAAGGTCAGCATCCCCTACGCCTTCTGACCCAACATCAATCCCTGTAGGAGCTGCGGCACGCTGCGATCTTTTGACTTTTGTTTTTAAAGATCAAAAGATCGCAGCGTGCCGCAGCTCCTACAAGAGATTTGGTTCATAGCTACAGCCTCGGTTGAAATTCCGAGCCGAGGCAAGGAAACGTCTGACAGCATTAATTTCGGCCATTCGGGATACTTCAGGCACTTCGTCTGCCAGTGACGACAGCGAGCCTTATCCCCCTTAGACTGCTTGGCATTGATCATGGAGGTCATTATGAGCGCCGAACTTTCACCCATCGTTTCAGACTTCGAAACCGACGAAGAGGCTGCGAGCTATGACCGTTGGTATCGCGCCAAAGTACAAGCCGCACTTGACGATCCGAGTCCAGGCATTCCTCACGATGAGGCCATGGTAATGCTCGATCAGATGATCGAAGAGAATCGCAAGAATCGACGCGCTGCCGGTTAAATGGAGCCAACAGGCTCTGGAAGAACTGGCTGACGTCATCAATTTCATAGAACAGTACAACTTTCCTGCTGCAGTTTCGTTGCACCACAAGCTGGGAACGGCAGCACAAAAGATTTCTTCAATCCCTCATGGCTTTCGCCTCGGCCGAGTACCCGGCACTCGCGAAATGGTGATTAACCCGAACTACCTGCTGGTTTATCAGGTTACCGATCACATCAGAATACTGACAGTGCTCCATGCTCGAAGGAAATACCCGTAACCTCTCCAGCCAAAAAAAGGGCGACCATAAGGCCGCCCAAACGTACTACACGAGAGTCTTTTACAACGTCAGTTGCCCACGTTCCTCCTCGGTCAACTGCTGCTTCGCCTGTTCATCCAGCGCCCCGGCGCCCAACACCTGCACCGGACTGTTCGGGTTATAACCCGGGGCCGGTGCGCGGCTGGCGCCATCGCGGGACGGCGCCAGTTGTTCGCTGCCAAAACTCAGCACCTGCACGGTGAACACCGACGCCTGATTCTGCCGCGATGCGGCTTGCTGCTGACGCGCCACGTCTTCCGCCGCTTGCGTAGCCGAAGAGGCTGCCGAACTGGCCGAGGTGATTGCACCGGTATTCACTGCCGACACCGCCGGCACCCCGCTCGCCTTGCCTTGCACCGAAATGTTGGCCGCGTTGACCACCGTCAGCGCAGCGATGTTGACGTTGCCCGAGACACGAATCCCCGCCTCGCCCGCATCGATGGTGCCGAGCGGCGCGATCAGGTCGATGTCGCCCGGCGCGACTTCGGCAATCGGGTTGAGTGTGGCGATACCGGCCCCCGTGCTTGGCACCGATGGCGACAGGGTCACGTTGCCCCACTTGTCGTACACGCGTTTCGGCGGGGTGTAGACCACAGTGGTTTTCGAGCCACGACCGGCGTTGATATCACCCTCCGCCGACCAGCCGAGAATCGAGCCACCGAACGTGGTCATGATCCGGCTCTGGCCGAGCAGGATACTGCCCTGCGAATACAGCTGAATGTTGCCCGAGCCCTGGGTGATGATCCCCGCCGTAGACGGTGGCGCCGCGCCTTCGATACCGAACACCTGACCACCGCCCGGCGTGAGCATCTGGATGTCGCCACCGAATAGAGTCTTGATCCCGGCGCCGCCGTAAAGGGTGATATCGCCGTCATACCGCAGCTGATTACCGGCGACATCGGTCGTCGGAAACAACGATGAAATGGCGTTGCGACCTCGCAGATAACTGCCCTTGCGTGGGCCGTCGACATCGTTGTACTCCAGACCACCGGCACGCAGTTCGGCGAAATACACCTGACGGGCAAATACCGCTTGCTCGACGCTTGGCAGCGCGGCAAAAAATGCTTGCGCCTGCTCGCCATCGCCGCTGAAGCCGTAGCCCAACGTCAGCCAGTTCTGCAGTTCATCCAGGTAGGTTTTGGCGACTTTGCCCGGTTGGCCATTGAGCGCCAGATCTGGATTGGCAAGGTTCTGCGGATTCAGATAACGCGCGACGAATCGCGAGTAATCCGGACCTTGCGCCCCCGCACCGGCCTGCAACACCACGCTGGCGCCCGGCCGGTTGTCCCCCGCCACTATCGGTCCGAGGCTGGTGATACTGGCGCGATCTTCCATCAGGATGTTGCGCCCGGCATTGATGTCCAGCAGACCGGGGCCGGCGATGTCGAAGCTGCTGTAGAGGATGTCGCGTCCCGCCGAAACCCGCGACACATCGCGAGGGTCGTTATGGATGAACAGGTTGCCAGAAGAGCTGATGGCTTCGTTGTTCCAGCCCATTTGCGTCGGTGCCGCCGTCGGCTGACCCAGGTTGGTGCCGGAAGCGACGATATCGCGCCCGGCCAGCATCCACACCGGCGCCGCGCCTTCATACCAGGTGCGCAACGAGGTATTGAAGTGCAAGGTTTCCCCGCTGCGAACTCCCACCAGATCACCCGTCAGTGCATAAAACCGCGCCGGCACCCGGGCACCGGTGGATGCCGAATAACTGTCGGCACCAAACGCGAACAACGGGTAACTGACATTCAGATTCGCCGCCACGCCATCAACGTTGTAATTGCTCATGACCGGTTGGCTCGAGCCAAACTGTGCGTAACCGCTGAACGCCGGCGCAAACGGCGTGGCGATGGCCGACAGGCTGGCACCGGACTGATTGATCGCGTAGCCGCCAGCGTAGATCGAATTGCCAGCCAGCAATTCGAGTTGTCCGGCATTCGAAGGCGCCAGCAACAGCGAATAGCTGGTCGCCGGGGTGACACCACTGCCCTGACTGTACGCGGCCGAAGGGCCGGCATAGATCGAGCCTTGACCGGCCACCGCACGCAGGATGGACGGATAGACAAAACGTCCGTCGGAAGGTGAGGTATTGCGGTTGGCGACCGGCCCCTGTTCGTTGACTTCGGCCAGTTGGGTGCCCGGCGTCAGGTTGCCGCCCGCCGAGAACAGATCGATGGCCGTGTGTTCGGTCCACAACGAGAATCCGGCCAGGCCGCCACCCGCGTGTTCGACGCCCTGCTCGTCAGTGAACGGCGTGGAGTTTTGCAACCGCACACGGCCCGGGTCCGTTGCGCCGCCCAATACCAGATCGCCGCGAGTGTTCAGGCGCATGCCCGAGTCGCCGGGGATCAACACCAGACCGCCGGACGCACTGCCGAGGGTTGAAGTGAAGGCATCCAGCGCACGGGTTTCACGTGGGTCCTGAAACACCGACGCGGCGCCGTATTGCAGATTGATTCCGCCCAGAGCGCCGTCCGTGAGTTGCGCCGCACCGCGCAGGTTGATCAATGCGCCTTGCAAGTCGTGACGCGGATTGGCGCTGCCACTCTGCCCGGCCCGCGCTTCCAGTGACGGGTTGAGCGTGCCGCCGATGCGAATGTCCATGTCGCCACCACCGGTCAGTTGCAGGCTGCCATCACTGCCAACCCGGCCCGTGCTGCCGACGGCCACGATCAAGCCCTGGCTGCGGGGATTGAGTTGGGTGTCGCCGAGCGTTTTGAGCATGCCGGCATCGCCACCGGCGCGCAGGCTGACGTTGCCGCCACCCAAGGCGCCGAACCCGGTAAAGCCCACCAGATACGGTCCGGTATCGGTACTTTGATCGGGCAACGGCTGGGTCGCGTAGCTGCCGAAGTTGATCCACCAGGCGGTCGGCACATCGCTGTTGCCGGAACCCTGGCGCCAGAGCCAGTTGCCCACCGAAACACTGGCAACCTGTTCGCGAAGATCAGCCTGCGAATTGACGCCGCGACGTCCGACGACATCCCCGGACACCGAACCGCCGGCATTGATGGTCAGGTTGCCGCCGAGCTCCGGGTACCAGGCTTGATACAGGCTCTCGCTACCGCCATTGACCCATTTTTCATAGGCGGTACCTTTGCTGCCGAGCACCGAACCGTCATCCGACAAACGCCCGCGAGGCTGGTTATAGCGCGGATCAACATCGCTGGACTGGGTACCTGCGGTGTATACGCCGAACGGTGAATCCATGCTCAGATCACCGGCCGCGATCAGATCAAGATCACCGGTACCGGTGCGCAATACGCTGAACATCTGCGAGTGTGGCGAAACGCTGATACCACCCTTGTTCGGCGTGCACGACGCCGGGTCGGCATCGCACCACCAGTTGTCGTCGGCGCTGACCGGCGTCCCCGGCGGCATGCCGGCCTGGTTGTCGACCGCCCACAGGAATTTGGCCGGCATCAGACAAACCCCGGGCGCGAGATCGCACATGTACAGATCGTCGTCGCTGACCACGTCGCCCGGTATATAGCCCCACGGGTTTTCCGCCCAGGTGGTCTCGAGTTTTTTCTCGGTCACGATCAAGCCGTAATGGGCATCGGCCAGACGCAGATTGCCCTCGGTGGTCAACGGTTTGACTGCACGATTGTCGGCGGCGTCCAGATCGGCCCCGGCCACTGCGCGCATCGACCACGACGCACTGCCCGCCGGCAACATGCTCGCCACCGCCCAGTTACTGCCCTGTTGCGTGGTGCTGGAATAGCCGCGCAGTTCAATGAATGCGCTGCCATCGGCCAACACCACATTGGTCATCGACGGGATCAACGAGCCACGCAGCAAGGCCAGCGCGCCGCTCAACTTCACACCTTCGGTGACGTTGTCAGCACCGATCGAGCCCGGCAACGGCACGCCTTTGGGCCAGAGCATCGCTTGCATCGCCGCAGCACTGTTCAAACGAGTGCCAGCGCCCAGACGGCTGCCGGCAGGCACGATCAGGTTGTCCTTGAGCAAGGTGCCGGCGGCATACAACAGATTGCCCGACGCATCATGTACCGCGCCCGACAACACGGTTCCCGCATTGAACGTGTAGTCGCTGGCCAGAACGCCTTCGCTTGGCAACAAGGTACCGCCAGCCAGCGTGGAAGCCTGGATCGGCAAGTCGTAATTGAGCGTGGTGCCGACCGGGAACTGCGTACCTTCGGCGAGGCTGACACCGGCGCCGGGCACCGTCAGATCGCCGCCAAACGGCTGAACGCCCGGCAACAGTTTCCAGCCGGCGTCGTCGACGGTTTCCGCTGGCGGGGCAAAACCATCGTTGATGCTGCCGTAAATATCGAGGTTGCCGCCGGCACGGATGAGCAGGCTGCCAGCCTCGCCCGAGCCATACACCGAGGTCTTTTGCGTGTGCGGATTGAGGCTGGCATAACGGTAACGCGACAGATCGATATCGCCCTCCACCAGCAGGTCGCCATCGGCGGTTTTGCTGGCGATCTCAACCCCTGGGCGCAGATGGAACGCATCGGCGTAGGTCGGGTTGTTCAGGCCGGCGAGTTTGCGTTGCAGCAGGTCAGCGTTACCCAGCGCGGCATTGATGAAGGTCTCGCTGTCGCCGCTGATACGCTCGAACATCGCCTGATCGATCACCTGATACGGCCGACCGCTGGCCGCTGGATCGACACCGTCGCGGGCATCGGTGTAACGCCGCATGCCATTCAGGCCGATTGAACGCGCACCTTGAATGCTCAGCACGCCGCTGGCATCGATGGCGATGTCGTTTGCCCCGAGGCGCGGCGCGTTCAGCTCCAGCGTGCCGCGTTGTACCCCGTCGTTCTGCCCGGGCAATTGGCCGATGGCAGCATCGGTGCCGTGGCGCAGATCGATCCGCGCCGCGGAGGCCAGTGTCAGCAGACCTTCACCGGAATTGAGTTCGACCATGGCGCGGTTCGGCGCGTCGATGATCTTGCCGTAGCTGTCGACCCGCAACACGCGGCCATGGGCATCGAGCAGTGAGTTGCCGGCGAGGGTCAGGCCGTTTTTCGCAGACAGACGAATGCTGCCGACCCGCTCGCCACTGGCATCGACCAGACCGGTCACGGTCAGGCTGCCGTTGTCCACCGAGACATTGACTTCGCCAGCCTTGAGTCCGTCGCCGATCAGCAGATCGCCTTGCTTGAGCTGGAAGCTGCGGCTGCCGAACACTTGACCGGCATTCAAGCGCTGGTTGAGCGCGGCAAACTGCCCGTTCAACTCACCGCCCAATTGCTGCGCACGAATATCTACGCCGCCAGCCTTGTACGGCACCAGCGTACCGCCGGCATCGTAGTAGCCGCTGCTGGCGCCAATAATCTCGCCTTGCAGATCGACCACCCCGGCACCTTCGGCCAGCGCCACGGCACTGAGATTGCCGGCCTGATTGTTCTGCGCCGACAGGTCGATGCGCGAACCTGTCGCCTGACGAATATTGCCGTTGTTGCTGTACAGCGAAACATCGCCGCCCCAGCTGTACTTTTTCACGTCGTTGAACGGCAGCGTGCGCCCGGCGAGATCCAGTTGCGCCTGACTGCCAAGGGTCAGATCGCCCTCGGACTTGACCAGCAACTTGCCGCTGGCCAGCGCAATGCGGCTGTCGAGCACCACACTGCGGGCGTCGAGCGTCAGTTGCGCGCCCAGTGCATCGGCCACCGTCGCCGCACCCGCGCCCGACAGGGTCAGATTGTTGCCAGCCTTGAGCGTATTGACCGAAGCGGCCTCACCGCTGAGCAACGGCGTGCGCAAGTTGAGGTTGCCGCCGCTGTAGGCGTAACCCTTGACCGGGTCATAAACCCCCTGCTCCTGATACACCGCGAGACTGCCTTTATGGTTGGCGGTGATGCGTTCGCTGGCCGTCAGGTTGACGTTGGCGAAGCCCAGCGCCAGCCGATCATTCTGATCCAGACCGCTCGCTTGCGGGTTCGGGCCATAACCGAATTCGATGCGCTGCGCCTGAATGTCCAGCGTGCCCTGTCCGGTACCGGCGCCGCCGCTGACGACTGCGCCCGGTTTCTGCGGCGCGCCGTTCCAGATCAGATTGGCCGTGCGGATGGTCGCGACGTCGTCGGCTTCACCCTGTCCGTAAATCGCCGGAGTGGTCAGCACCAGACTCTGCAGTTTGTTTTGGCCGGTCTGCCGGTCCAGGGTATCGAGGGTCACGTTGCCGAAAAAGTTGAATGAATCGCGGGCCGTCAGGCTCAGGGTTTCCAGCGCCGGGGCACCATATTGCCTGTCGCCCTGCAGCAGACGGTCGAGTACATTCTGGCTCAGGGTCAGGCCCGCCGGAACGCGATCACCCGCTGCCGCCAATGCATCGCTGCTGCCGGAGTTCACGGCGCCAACCGCCAGGGTCAGATGACGCGTACCGAAGCGCACCGCTTCTCCGAGTTCGAACTGCTTGTCGGTGGCGGCAGTGATGCTGCCGGCCGAGTACAGCACCGTCGGCTCTTTGCACACCTGAGTCAGGCAACCGCCGATCTTGATACTGCCGGCGGCAAAACTGCTGCTGATCTCGGGAGCGAGAACGCTGGTCCAGCCGTTTGACGCCAGCAACAGGCTGGCGGCGCCAGTCTGATAGATATAGCCCGTCGAGGAATCGTAAGGCACATCGCCCCGGCCGAGGGTGTTGATCCCGGCGCCGGCTTCAACGGTGATCCCGCCGTCCTTGTTGTTGGTACGCAGCAGCACTTCCGGCGCCGACAGCACCGCGCCTTCACGCAAAGTGATGGAATTGGTGGCGCCGAGAAACGAGATGATGTTGCCGGCCGAGCGATAGTCCACCGTCGGTTGCGCACCCAGGGTCAAACGGCCGGTATTCAGGCTGTTGAGGGTGTCGGCATACAACGAAACACCAGTGAAGTCCGCTGTCCGCTGCTGCCCGGCGCCAAGGATCTCGAACTCCGAAGCCCCGCCACGCACCACCGCCCCGCCTTTTCTGCCACCTTCGGCAGGCTGGAACAGCACCTGACCATTGAAGTCGACGGCGACACGTTCACCGCCCTGCAACAGTTCCAGGTTCAGGGTCTTCCCATCCATCGGCGCCAGTGCTCTCGGCACTCCGCGTCGGGCCGCATCGCTGTTGATGAACTGGGTGAAGCTGGTTTCGTTGTACTGCGAATAGCGGCGCAAGACGTCAGCCGATGTCACGACAATCTGACTGGCGACACTGTCGCGCAGGCCAGTATTGGCAATCGACATCTGTCCGGCGCTGCTCCACGAACCATTGCGCATTTGCAGCGCGGTGCTCGTCAGGCTCTGCGGTATCTGGCGATTGACCTCGACCCGGAATGCGCCGGGCAGCAAGGCGAAGGTCGATGGCAACAACGTGTAAGTGCCTGGCGCCAGGCCCGGAACACCGGCCCCAACGGTGATCTGCTGACCAATACGCGGATCAACCGCGCCAGCCTCGCCGAGCATCGGCGCATAAGTGCTCTGATTGCCGGGAACGATGGCATACACCGGGTTGCTGCTCAGGCCTGGCAGGCTGAAGGTGCCGTCATTGGCATTGCGCACCAACGGATTGAATCGGGCGTCTGTAGACCCGCCGCGCCCGGACACGAAACCGGCGCCGCGCAAGTCGCCGCCTCCAGACAAATCGATCACTGCGCCGTTCTGCACATCGACGTATTGCGATTTGAGCGTGACGCCCGCAGGACCGCCAGCGATCCCTTGCAACACCACGGACTTACCGTCGTAGCGATAGTCGATACCGTCAGTGGTGCCGCCATACGGCATGACCAGTCCCGCGCCGCTGACCGAGGTGACGCTGCCGGGCAACAGGTTCAGTTCGCGGGTCTTGGTGAAGATTTCATCGCCCAGACTGATGGCGCCGAGCGGCGCTCGAATCACCCCGCCGTGTTCGATTTTCCCGGCGATCAGCGACAGACTGCCGAACACCGAATAAGGCAACGCCGCCGGAGCCGGGCCGTGCTGACCGACACGCAGCGTGTGCACCGGGTCATCGGTGCCGCCCTGATAACCGACGCGCACTTCGGCAGCGGTATCGCTGGCCGGATAAATCTGCGCCGCCGTGAGGTTCAGGTCGCCCGCCGTCCACAACTGCGACTTCACCTGATTGTCGGTCGGTGCGAGAAAGCGCAAATCACCCCTGCTGTCGAGCGAGACCCGATCAAAACCGCGACGACTGATGTCGGCGGCCGCTGCGTTGAGCTGCTGGATCGTGCCCTGCGCGCCGAACGACAGACTGTTGACCACGTCCAGCAAATCGGCGCTCGCATTGAACTGCGCGGCAGACAAATGCGTGGTCGGACTGTTGATGATCCGCGGGCGCAGGGAACCGGGAATGCCGAAATAACTGCCCACACCGGACAGGCGGATATAAGGCGCGGTCAGATTGATCTGCGCGTTATCTTTCGAACGCTCGGCCAGCGACAACGCGCCGGCATACAGATTGAGGCTCTGGTTCATGTGCAGATCGACATCGCCGTCGAACGACAGCAAACCGTTGCTGAGCAGACCCAGATTGTCGAAACCGCCAGACATCAAACGCTCGGCGCTCAAGCGCGCACGACCATATTGCAGGCCCGTCGCCGACTCGCCCGGTTGCAGATCGGCCGGCAACAGCGCTTGCTCCGCTGACTGGCCAATGATCATTTCCCGAGGTCGGCGCACGTCATTCTCGGCATTGTTCAGCCGGTACAGCGGGGTTTCCAGTGCGATGTCCAGCTGACCGCCCGCCGCGCCGACGCCACCGGCAGCCGCCTGCAACTGGCCGTCGATGAACAGACCGTTGTAGGAACTCAAACTGATCCGCCCACCATCGCTGGCGACCCGGGTCGAACCTTGTCCGGCGATATCCAGCACGGTTTGAGCGCCACTGGCTTCCAGTCGAGCACCTTCGCGGATGACGACGTAGGCATCGGCAGCGGTCGCGGTGGCCTGCTTCGAATTGATTTCGCCACCGATGATGATGCTGCCGCCCTTGTCGACCTTGCCGTAGGTACGGCCCAAGGCATCCGTGGCAGTTGCCGCACGTCCGGCGACATCGAGTACGGCATGCTCACCGATCCAGATCGAGCGGTCATGGGCCTGCGGATCGAAGTTTTGCGCGAACGTCGAAGGATCGATCGAAGCGAACTGTTGTTGGCGGATGTCGATGGTGCCGCCCCAGGCACTCAGTTGACCGTCAACGGTGATTTGCCCGCCACCGCGCAAATCGATGCGCTGCCCGGGATCGACACTGATCCGCGTCTGTTGGCCGATGGTCAGCGTGCTGTTGGCAGGATCGATCAGATCAATCCTGCTCGCGCCGGCCTGCAACAACAGGCTGGCGCCGCCGCGCTGAGTCAATTGCCCCTTGAGCGGATCTTCCTGATACAGCGCTGGCGTCCACAGTTCCAGCGCGGTGTGTGGATCGCTGCCGCTGACCTGAGTTGTCGCCGATTCAGCGAAGCGATAAACCGGCATCGTCACATCGACAACGCTGCCGTCGGCCACGTCCAGGCCCTTCAGGCCGATCACGCTATACGCCGAGAAGCCGTTGTTGAACAGGCTGGAAGCCAACTGCAAAGTCTGCTCGGCGGGTGCTTGATCGGACTCGCCGATCAACACTTTGTTGGCCTGAATTTTCAGGGTTCCGCCGCCGCTCACGCCATAACCGCGCACCTCGCCGTCGAGGGTCAGGTGCGTGGCACCCGCCGCCGTATTCGTGTTGGATTCCAGCGTGAGATCGCCGCCCTTGCCGCCACGGGTTTTGCCGTTAGCCAGCAGTGCGCCGCTGGAGGAAACATCCAGCAGGCTGCCGGCGCTGACGTCGATGTCGCCACTGCTGCGGATCGAGATCAGGCCTCCGTTCAGATAAGCCAGGCTGGTGCCATCTTGCGGATTGGTGCCCAGATTGCTCCACACACCACGGGTGTCGAGTTGCACACCCTCACCCACCGTAACTTGCGTCGGCTTGCCGGTTTTTGCAGCCAGCAGCGTGTCAGTGCGCGAGTTCGTCAGCAGTTGATTGAGCACGTTGCCCAGCCGCAGACTGCCGCTGCGCGCGCTCAAATCGGCATTGACCTGCACCTCCGGCGCATACAGCGTGATGTCGCCACCGGCATCCACTGCCAGTTTGTCGTTGACTTCAATCCGCTCTTTTGCCGATACCTTCACCGCGCCGAGCTGGAATCCATTGAGCTGATCGGCGTCGAGGAACAGCTTGCCCTGACGCGCATCGGACACCGCCGCAGTCAAATCCAGATCATCGGCAGCGACCGGTCGCTCGCCGCCAATCTGTACCTGATCGAACAACGGATTGAGGCTGTACAGCAAGCCGCCGGCCGAGGCGACATACGCCGGGTCATAACTGCCAACGATCAATTGCGCACGGCGCGCCACTGCGGTCTGGCTCTGCTCATAACCATCGAGCGTCGCACGTGGGGTCTGGGTCTGACGCTCGCCCTGATAGACCTCGCCAAGCATCTGCCCAACGAGCACCGCGTTGCGGGTGGCTATCACCAGTTGCCCGGCATCACGGCCCACGGTGTAACCCGACTCGCTACGCTTGGTCGGAGCAATCAGCGGGCTGTAGTAATAATTGGTCTGGCCCCAGCGTTTACTGCTGTCTTCATAACCTTTGTACAAACCGCTGTAGAGGATGTCGCCCGGCGCTTTCGAGACTTCATAGAGCCGACCATCGGCGCCGCGCAGCCAGCTCTGGCGAATCTCGCCGCTCTGTACATCCAGGGTGCCGCCGGACAGATTGATCAGCGAGCCTTTCTCGGTCACCAGATCGTTGCCGGCAAAATTCACCGAACCGCCCTGGGCCATCCACTCGCCAACGCTGTGGCCTTGAGTGCCGAGATAACCGCCGACTTCAAGCAAACCGCCAGCGGTGTACCAGCGATCCGTGGCATAGCCATTGGTGCCGGCCGGCACATAGACCAACTCGCGCACGTCGACCCACACGTCATTGCTGTTGAGCGCGCCTTTCTCGCGGTTGACCGATGCATCGCGCTGCTCGTTGCCCTGCACGTTGATCTTGATGTTGTTGGATTCCATCGCGACTTTGACGCCGATGGCACCGGAAACATCGATTATCGCGCCGTCACGCACCAGACTCCGGCGCCCCGCCGCCACGGCGACCTGGCCGCCCGTGGCAAGGGTGATCGAGCCATTCTGGAACTCGACGCTGCCACCGCTTTGAATCTCGATGCGCGACTGGTCGCCACGCACGCGATTGTTGGCATTGACGCTGGCCAATGCCGCCTGGTGCTGGCTGTCGAGCGCGGTCAGATCGCTGCTGTCGAGCATGATCGCCGTGGCGCTGCCCTCACCGAGGGTGACGCTGCCACGGCTGTCGCTCGCCGGATTGAGCAAGTGAATGGTGCCGCGTGTGGCCACCGAAGTGCTGGTCAGCAGTACGCCGTTTTGCTGCACGTCATGCCCGGTCAGGGTGATGTCGCCGGTCGCGGCCTGGATCAAACCGCTGTTGCTGACTTTGCCGGTGCTGCCATCAGCCTTGAAGCCGGGAATGACTTCGTTGCCGAACGTCGTGGAGAAACCGTTGCCTTCGGTGCCTGAACCTTTGCGAATGTAAAAACGCTCGCCGGCGCCGAGCACGGTCTGGCCCTTGGCGGTGCTGATGCTGCCGTCGTTCTGCACCTCGTTGCCGAGCAGCAAGGCATAGCCGCCGGCATCGGTGGAGGTCGCCGGTTTGTGAGTTGTAATCGACGCGCCGCGCTCCACCAGCACCTTGCCTGCGGCATCGGTGAAGGTTGGCTGACTGCCCGTGCTGTCGAAGTACAAGCCACGGTCGCGGAACTGGATATCGGTGATGTTGGCCGCAGCCGCCACCAGGTTGCGCACGTTGACCTGGCTGGTGCCGCTGAACACGATGCCGTTGCGGTTGATCAGCATCACCGTGCCGTCACCCTTGATCTGGCCTTGAATCTGACTGGCCCGGGCACTCGGATCATTGATTCGGTTGAGCACCGCCCAGTTCGACTGCTGGGCGAATTCGACGGTGGTGTTGCGTCCGACGTTGAAGGTTTCCCAGTTGAGAATCGCCTTGTCGGCGGTCTGCTCGATCTTCACCGTGGTCTTGCCATCGGCCTGCGTCTGCTGCGGGCCTTTGGCGTTCTGCCAACCCTGCGTGAGGCTGTTATCGACCTTCAACCCGCCCTCACCGAGACCGTCCGGCACAAACTGCACCGTGCCCAACGCCGCCGTACGCCCGGCAGCCTGAGCCGCTTGCTGTGCGGCAATCGCGGCCACGGTGTTGTTCAGTGTCTGGATCGAGCGCTGCAACTGTTGATTGGCTTTTTGTTGCTGGGCCAACGGCGGCGTCATGCCCGGCAAGCCGCCAGCGCCCGGACGTGACGCGGCCGTTTGCTGCGCGGCGCCCTTGGCGGCGAACCAGCCGGAGCTGAACGCGGTTTGCGCATGGGCACTGCCCGCCACCAGACACAACGCCACCGCCTGGGCCAGCGGCTTGAGCAGCCACAATGCCGGATCAACGGCATCACGCTTGAAGGACTGGACGTGGGTACGACGACGGGATGGGCGAGCGAGCATCACTACGAGATCCTTTTGATAGCCGCAGGTCGGCAACAATCTGCTGTTACGTCATAGGCGGTTGGCGAGAGCCGCGACCGAACGGATGTCACACAAACTTCATGTTTGCGGAGTAACGGCGCGCCAATGCAAAAAAATGGCAGCCCCAAAAGGGGCTGCCATCGTTGCTGCCGAGTGAATCGATACGCTTATGGACGACCGATGGCGTTGCACACGCTGGCGTTGTTGATGTCCAGTTTGTTGCCGGTGGAGTTGGTGACGAAGTTGGCAGTCACAGCGTTTTTCCAGTTGGTCGGAACGTTGCTGAAGCCGTGAGCGAGGGTCGCTGCAGCATTGCCTGGCACGCTGTAGTGAGTGGTCAGGAACGCTTTGACATCAGCGGCAACGCTCGCATCCGCGTAGCACTGGCCGAAGATGAAGTTGGTGTAGGCAGAGATCGGGTAGCCGCTGGCAGGGTTGGCAACCACCGGAACCCACTGCTCAGGCTTGGCCGGGTTGGCTGGCAAGGTAGCGGTCGACAGTGCGGCAGTCACGTTGGCCTGGGTTGGCTGAACGCCGTTGACCCGGGAAACCAAAGCGTTGCTCGAAGCGTTCACGCCGTCTGGACCGACATAACCGATCGAACCGTCAACCAGGTTCACCGTCGGCGCTACGTTGGCAGTATCGGCAACACCGACCCAGTTCGATGGCAGCGCGGAACCGGCTGGCAGACGAGCGCTGGTGAATGTCGAGTTGGTGGTGAACTTGGTTGGGCAGATCGAAGCCAGGTGACGGCTGAGGATTTCGGTGGTGCCACTGGAAACGTTGCGATAAACAACACGGATATCGGTGTTGTCAGAAGTGCCCAGCAGAGTGCCCCACTTGGTGACAGTGCCCGAGAACACATCGCACAGTTGCGCGCTGGTCAGGTTCAGAGTGGTCTGGCCAGTCTTCTTGTAAGGGATGGCTACCGAAGTGGCAACCGATGGCAGCTGAATCAGCGGACCGTACGCAGTGCCGAAGTTGGTGGTGTAAGTGCTCAACTCGCTAGCGCTGAGGATCGAGTCGCTACCGGCGAAGTGCACGCTGCCGGTGGTATTGAACAGCGCCGAGTTGTTGGTCAGGAAAGCCGATTTGCCAGTGCCGCTACCGGTGCCCAGGTAGCTGAAGTTGGCTGGCAGGATGCTGTTGGCAGAACCTTTGTACAGAGCGGCAGGCAGAGTCGCGCCACCACCGGTAACGTTGGCGGCCATGGCCTGGGCGGAAGCCAGAGCGGCGACGGTCAGTGAGGCGGCGATCAGAGTGCGCTTGAACATGAAGAATCTCCTTTTCAACTAGGGTGTGAACACAGGTTTTCGGATGACTTGCATGACACTGGGAAGACCCACCTGGCCCTCGCTAGCGCTGGCCGTGGTTAAGTCGCACTGAGAAATTCGCAGGTTCCGGTGACAGATAAAGGAAAAAACCTCGGGAGCTGAAGGCTGATTTTCTTGGGATTTTCTCGGGTGTTTTTGGTCAATTGCGTGGGCGCTGGGCGGTGCTTTTCCAGAGGATTGGCTACAGCCGTTGAAGGGCCGTTGCAGATGACAGTAAGGAGAACCCGAGGATGGGGGGAACGAGGGTCGGGTGATGCTGCAGTTTTTGAAAAATGCCTGAATTATTTATTGCCCCGGACAAGCCCACACAGGCTATTTTGGCTGTCCGCAGTACTGGCATACGCCGAAAAACCAAATGTAGGAGTGAGCCTGCTCGCGATGGCGGCGTGTCAGTCAGCATCAATGTCGGCTGATCGAGCGCCATCGCGAGCAGGCTCACTCCTACAGGGTTTTGTGGTTGGCGAGCTGGCCTGCCAGACAACATCAATCCCGGCTATTGCACCAACTGGTTGATCTCGATGATCGGCAACAACACCGCCATCACAATCACCAACACCACCGCCCCCATCACCACAATCATCAACGGCTCCAGCAACGCGGTCATGCCCATCGCCCGCCGTTCGATATCCCGCGACAGCGTCTGCGCCGCACGCTCCAGCATCGGCGGTAACGCACCGGTTTTCTCGCCGCTGGCGATCAAATGAATCAGCACCGGCGGAAACACGTTCTCGACGCGCAACGCCGCTGCGAGGTTGACGCCCTCGCGCACCTTGGCCGTGGCATCGTTGACGCTCAGGCTCAGGCGGTCGTTGGACAAGGTCTGCCGCGCCGCCTCCAGCGCGCGCAATAACGGCACACCAGCGCCACCCAGAATCGCCAGCGTCGAAGCAAATCGCGCAGTGTTCAGCCCCAACACGAACCGCCCGATCAAGGGCAACTTCAACACCCGATGATGCCAACTCAAACGCGCCACCGGATTGCGCAAATACAGGCGCCAACTCCAGAACGCGCCGGCCATGATCGCCGCACACAACCAGCCCCAACCCCGCACGAAATCACTCGCCGCGAGCATCGCCAGCGTCAGTCCCGGCAGATCCTGTCGCGCCTGGGAAAACGCACTCACGACCTGCGGCACCACGTAACTGAGCAGGAAAATCACAATCCCGATCGACACCAGCCCGACCACACCCGGATAGATGAACGCCGTAAGAATCTTGCCACGCAGGTTGTTGCGCTCTTCGATGTAATCCGCCAGACGCTCCATCACCTGTGCCAGATCACCGGACTCCTCGCCCGCCGCAATCAACGCCCGGTAAATCTCGGGAAAATCCCGTGGACGCGCCGCCAGTGATTCGGCCAGACGCATACCACTGCGCACGTCGGCACGCACCGCGCTGAGGGTGTGGGCGATGTGTTTTTTCTCGGCCTGCTCGACCGTGGCACTTAACGCCGCTTCCAGCGGCAGACTGGCGCCGAGCAGGCTCGCCAGTTGCCGCGTGGCCCAGGCCAGATCGTTGTCGGAAAGCCTGGCGCTGAACAACCCGCCACCGCCATGTTGGGCGACATTGCTTTCCTTGTGCACCGACAACGCGGTCAGCCCGCGACTGCGCAACACGCCAAACGCGGCGCCCTGGCTGTCCGCCTCCAGATGCCCGGATTCGATCTTGCCGGTGGCGTCGGCGGCTTCAAAACGATAGCGATTCATCAGGCGTCCCGTGTCACACGAAGGATCTCTTCGGGGGCCGTGGCACCGCTGCGAATCCAGCGCTCACCGTCCTCACGCAAGCTGAACATCCCGGCCTTCTGCGCCGACGCGCGCAAGGCCTGCTCCCCTGCTCCTTGGTGAATCAAAGTGCGGATATCGTCATCGATGCAGAACAATTCATGAATACCGGTCCGTCCGCTGTAGCCGGTTTGATTGCAGGCTGCGCAGCCGACCGGGCGCCAGGTGCCGGGCGTTGCCGGATCTTCCTGTTTGCACTGATTGCACAGACGCCGCACCAGCCGTTGCGCGAGAACCCCGAGCATCGACGACGCCAGCAGAAACGGTTCGACGCCCATGTCGATCAAGCGGTTGACTGCCGACACCGCGTCGTTGGTGTGCAATGTCGCCAGTACCAGGTGACCGGTCAGCGAGGCTTGCACGGCGATTTGCGCGGTTTCCAGATCGCGGATTTCACCGATCATGATGATGTCCGGGTCCTGCCGCAGAATTGCTCGCAATGCCAGGGCAAACGTCATGTCGATCTTGGCGTTGACCTGAATCTGGCTGATCCCCGGCAGGTCATATTCCACCGGGTCTTCCACGGTGAGGATGTTGCTGGTGCTGGCATCGAGTCGCGCCAGCGCCGCGTAGAGGCTGGTGGTCTTGCCGCTGCCGGTGGGCCCCGTGACCAGCACGATGCCGTGGGGCTGGCGAATCAGATGATCGAGCTTGGCCAGCACCTGCGCGTCCATGCCCAGGGTTTCCAGATGCAGACGTCCGGCCTGTTTGTCGAGCAATCGCATGACCACACGCTCGCCGTGGCCGGTGGGCACGGTCGAGACGCGGATATCGATCGGCCGCCCGGCCACCCGCAGCGCGATGCGCCCGTCCTGCGGCAGGCGTTTTTCGGCGATGTCGAGCTGCGCCATGATCTTGATCCGCGACACCAGCGCGCCGTGCAACGCCTTGCGTGGCGAGACCACGTCACGCAGGGTGCCATCGACCCGGTAGCGCACCACCGAATGGGTTTCGAACGGCTCGATGTGAATATCACTGGCTTCGTCGCGTGCGGCCTGGGTCAGCAAGGCGTTGATCATGCGGATGACTGGCGCGCCGTCCTGGGTATCGAGCAGGTCGGTGATCTCAGGCATGTCCTGCATCAAGCGGTCGAGATCGACCTCGTTTTCGGCAGCGCCGACTACCGCCGCCGCACTGCCGGTGTCGGCATAGGCTGCGGCGAGCAGGCCATCGAGTTCATCATCACGCACACGCGAAAGCCGCGCCTCACCGAACTGCCGGCGCACCTCACTGATCGACCAGCCCGGCGTCGACGGACACACCGTCAGCACCCCATCGCACAACAAAATGCGCTGAGCCTTGGCCCAGGCGTAGGGCAAAGAACTCACGAGGTCGCCCTCCCCGATTGAGTACAACTCCCTGTGGCGCCGAGGCTTTCTGTGGCCCTGAGGCGACCTGTGGCACTGAGGCTTTCTGTGACACTGAGATTCCCTGTGGTGAGGGGATTTATCCCCGTTGGGTTGCGAAGCAGCCCCAGAAC